>CASQEL010000339.1 GCA_949427775.1 uncultured Desulfovibrionaceae bacterium | reverse complement strand
GCTGTTTCCGAAAAAAGACTCCGCTTTCGTACCCCCCTGTCCGGCATGCCGTGTGACGACGCATTCCGCTTCGCCGGAATGGCGTCTTTTCCAGCGCCTCCCCGCGACAGCATGGGCGCTGCGCCCGGCTCCGCAGAGGGGCCACTTTCCTTTTTCCGGAAAGGCTTCCCTTCCCATGACCGCCCTGATTTCCATGATCAGCCGCGATTGCCGTCCACCAGTTCCAGGAGATACTCGCCGTAGCCGGTTTTCCGCAGGGGCTGGGCCAGACGGCGGACCTCATCGGCGCTGATGAAACCTTTGCGCCAGGCGATTTCCTCGGGGCAGGCCACATGCAGGCCCTGCCGCGTCTGCACCGACTGCACGAACCCGGCGGCGGCCAGCAGAGAGTCGTGCGTGCCCGTGTCCAGCCAGGCGATGCCCCGGCCCAGCAGTTCCACATGCAGATCGCCGCGCCGCAGATAGGCGTTGTTGACGTCGGTGATCTCCAGCTCGCCCCGCGCCGAAGGCCGCACCTGCCGGGCCACGTCTACAATGTCGGCATCATAAAAATACAGGCCCGTCACCGCAAAGTTGGACCTGGGGCAGTCGGGTTTTTCCTCAATGCTCAGGACCCGGCCGTCCTCCGCGAATTCCACCACGCCGTAACGCTCCGGATCGCGCACATGATACCCGAATACCGTGGCGCCCCGCGTCCGGGCCATGGCTTTTTCCAATTGTACGTCCATGCCGTGCCCGAAAAAGATGTTGTCGCCCAGCACCAGGCACACCGGACTGCCCGCGATGAACGCCTCGGTCAGCAGAAAGGCCTGGGCCAGTCCTTCCGGCCGGGGCTGAACCACGTAACGGAAAGCGCAGCCCCACTGGGAGCCGTCCCCCAGCAGGCTGCGGAACAGGGGCAGGTGATCGGGCGTGGAAATCACGGCAATATCGCGGATGCCCGCCAGCATCAGCGTGGACAGCGGGTAATAGATCATGGGCTTGTCGTACACCGGCATAAGCTGCTTGCTTACGCTGCGGGTCAGGGGATACAGTCGCGTGCCCGATCCGCCCGCCAGAATGATGCCCTTGCGCGCCGTCATGCCCGCCTCCCTCCGTAGTTGGTTTCCAGCCAGGCCCGGTATTCGCCGTTGCGCACGCGATCCGTCCAGTCCTGGTGGTCCAGATACCAGCGCACCGTGTCTTCCAGACCCTGCTCGAAGCCGTGCCGCGGCTTCCAGCCCAATTCCCGCTCCAGGCGACCGCAATCAACGGCGTAGCGGAAGTCGTGCCCCGGCCGGTCGGCCACAAAGGCGATCAGATCGGCGTAGGGGCCGTCGGGATGGGGCCGCAGCCTGTCCAGAATCCCGCACAGGGCGCGCACCACCTCAAGATTGGTCCGTTCCGAACGGCCGCCGATGTTGTAGGTGCGCCCCGGCTCACCCTTCTCCAGCACCAGGGACAGGGCCTCGCAGTGGTCTTCCACATGCAGCCAGTCGCGGATGTTGCCGCCCGTGCCGTAGATGGGCAGGGGCTTGCGCGCCAGGGCGTTGCACAGGATCAGGGGAATGAGTTTTTCCGGAAACTGACGTGGCCCGTAGTTGTTGGAACAGTTGGTGATCAGCGTCGGCAGGCCGTAGGTTTCGTGAAAGGCCCGCACCAGATGATCGCCGGCGGCCTTGGAGGCCGAATACGGGCTGTTGGGGGCGTAGGCCGTGGTTTCGGCAAAGGCCGGATCGCCGGGGCGCAGCGCGCCGAACACCTCGTCCGTGGAGACATGCAGAAAGCGGAAGGCCGCGCGCCGGTCTTCGGGCAGGGCCTTCCAGTAACGCAGCGCGGCCCGCAGCAGGGCGCAGGTTCCCAGCACGTTGGTGCGCACGAAGGCGTCCGGATCGTGAATGGAACGATCCACATGGGATTCGGCGGCGAAGTTGATCACCGCGTCCGGCTGATGGATCTCCAGCAGGTGGGCCGTCAGCTCGTCGTTGCCGATGTCGCCCCGCACGAAGATATGGTCGGGGTCGTCGCGCAGGGCGGCCAGATTTTCCGGATTGCCCGAATAAGTGAGCTTGTCCAGATTGACCACGCGCACGCCCGCCGTCCTGGAGCGCAGCACGTGGCAGGAACCGATAAACCCGGCTCCGCCGGTGATCAGATGGCACGGAGGCATACGAAACTCCCTTGGGATAGTTGCGGAACGGTGTCCGGGGGCAGTGCTCGTCGCTTCGCCTGCCGCAACGCCGCCATTTTCCATCCCGCGGCCTTGCAGGGCCGAAAAAATTCAGCTTTTCGCGGACGGCGTTGTACTGTGGGCCGCCCCCGGAACGTTGTAGATGATGGTCCGGGCGCGGTCAACGAAAGAAGTTCCGCGCGACCGTTCCAGACGCCCGCATCCATCCGAAAAGAGTGTGGAACATGCTCTCCGCGCGGGCGCTCACGTTCGAGCGGCGGGCGGAACATTCAGGACGCGCCGCGCAAAGGCCGCCAGGTTTCCGCCTCGAAACAGCTCCCCCCGCACTCCGGCGGCCGCGGCCGCCTCCAGATCCCTGGGGCTGTCGCCAATCAGCAGGCTGCGAGCCGTGTCCACCGGCCAGCGGGCCAGCAGATCCAGAATCATGCCCGGCCGGGGCTTGCGGCAGGAGCAGTCCACGGCCAGTTCGGGCACCACGCCTTCAGGGTGGTGCGGGCAGTAGGCGAAGGCGTCCACGCGCGCGCCCACGCGGCGCAGATCGTCCTGCATGCGGGCATGAAAAGCGCGCACGGCATCTTCCGT
>CASQEL010000338.1 GCA_949427775.1 uncultured Desulfovibrionaceae bacterium | reverse complement strand
GTTTCTGGGGGTTGCTGCGTCCGCAACCGTACGTCCGTTTCGCGGGGCTGCGGGGTATTCTGCTGCTGATGCTGACCAGCTTCCCCGCCTGCGTAGTGGGATTGCTGGCTCATTCCACCATCAAAAAGCATCTGTTCACGCCGGCAACGGTGCTTGTGGCCCTGGCTGTGGGCGCGGTGTGCATGATTGCGGTGGAACGCCGCAAAATGCGTCCGGTGTACATCACGCTCGACGACGTCACGCCTAAAATGGCATTGGGCGTAGGGTTGTTCCAATGTCTGGCGTTATGGCCGGGCTTTTCCCGTTCGGCAGCCACCATCATGGGCGGCATGTTGCTGGGAGCCAAGCGGGGGTTGGCCGCCGAGTACTCCTTTGTGGCGGCGGTACCCATCATGGTGGCCGCCACGGGATATGATCTGCTGAAGAACTGGAACCTGTTCACCAGCGCCGATATTCCGTTTTTCGCCATCGGGATGATCGGCTCGTTCCTTTCCGCACTGGCGGCCGTCAAGATTTTCGTGTCCCTTGTGGGGCGCATGACGTTGGCGCCGTTTGCCGTGTACCGGTTGCTGCTGGCTCCCGTGGTATATTACTTTATGGTATATTGAGCAGCCTTGGTAGGGTTGTCGGACGGCATCAGGACGGTTTTGCGGACGGAACAGGGAGATCCGCCGAAACGTGTGTGAAAAAGCAGTGATCGTTTGTTTGAGGCAAGACAGGCCGCCGATGAGAAAATGGGCGGCCTGTCTGTTTTTTTCTGAAGAGAGGGGTGTCACTGTTTGTTCGAGGCAAGGCGGCCTGTCACATTGTCCCGAATCCATTTGGCATCCAGCCACTCCAGTGGGGTGACCTCCACGCCGCCCACCAACATGCCGAAATGCAGATGATCCCCGAAGGCCAGACCCGTCGTGCCCGTATGGCCCAACGTGTCGCCCTTGTTGATGCTGCTCATATGGGAGTACAACGACATAAGTCCCATTCCATGGTCAACCACCACCAGGTTGCCGTAAATGCCCAACGGACCGGAAAAAACGACCCGGCCGTTATTGGCGGCGGGCACTTCGGCGCGGGCCAGCGAGGCCAGGTCGAAGCCCAGATGATACTGGTCGTCGACTTTTTGTCCCTGGTAGATGTAGGTGCGGTGATCGGCATATCCGGCGCGTGCGGCGGAACGCGGCAAGCGAATGAATGCCCCGCTCCACAGCATGCGCGGTTCGGTCTTGCTGCCCAGTTCCAACAAGGTTCCGGCGTTGGAGGCCCGGATATCGCGGTTGATGGTGATGAAGCATTCCAGAGGATTGGCCGCATTCGGGGCCAGATCCGACAAGGACTGGCTGACTTTGAGCAGAAATGCGTCGGTGACGTTGATATTGTCATTGCGGAACTGACGGTCGATGGCACGTACCATAAGACGGCTTGCCGTCACGTTGCCCGCCAGATCCTCAGCTGTGATTTCGGGGGTATACTGGGCCGGAGACTGCTTGTGCGGGAAAGGAAAAAAGCAGATGTAGCTGTTGTTCGGCTGCCGGTAGCCCTTAAAGAACAGATCGCCTATGCGTACGCCGCTGTAAGTGACATCCTCATTGATGGTGTAAAGGATCACGCCCGTACCGCCCCGGCGGATATTGGGGGGCAGGGTTTTGACCGAAATACGCGGCGGTTGCGTATCCATGCGCATGGGCCAGACCTGCGTCCGTGTGTTGCCCTGTCCGAACCCGGCCAGGGAAGCGTCGGTGGCTTTGATTTCCAGGTCGAAAGCCCCTTCGCGGATGCCGGCATCTTTTAAGGAAAATTGCACCTGCTGTTCCGGAAGATAAGGTGAAAAATGTTTCTGGAACACCACATTGCTGCTGTTGTTTTTACGCACGGACACTGTGACGGCCCGGATTCCGGATTTGTCCGTCATGGTCACCGTCACTTCGCGCGCGGGGGACAGCCTGCCGGTATCCGGTGAGATGGTGATGGCGGGACCGTCCATATCCTTAAGAAAGGTATAGGCCCCGAAAACCAGCAATCCCAGAACGATCAGGCTTAACAATGTCGAAAAAACGCCTCTTTTGCGCATTATGATACCCCTTCCTGCATAAACTTTGACGGCAATGTTCGTCGTCCGTCCCATAACTGTCAAGAATAAAGAGCGGCGCGGGCCGACCCCGGCTTCGCGGGGAATCTTCGCCTTGGAACGGACGCGGCGGCAGCGCGCGCAAGCAAATATCTTTTCATGCAAAATATACCGTGTCCGCTGCCGCCGCAAGGCGGACAGTCACCTTCAGCGTCCTCCCGGATGTGGTGAGACATTCGCCTTTATGATGCGTTATTGGAAATTTATTTTTTATTTCAAATAATTAAAAAACAATTTTTATTGAGAAAGTGAATGTCCCGGACGGGTGGCTCCCTTGACAGAATGAAGGTACATCACTAGTGTTTTCTCCTTGAAGGCGAGAGAGGGCAAGAATGCCGGACCAGCCTCTTCAACTTGATTCAGAAAGGAGTTCCCCATGGCCCTGCAAGTCAATGACGCTGATTTTGATGCTACCGTTCTTAAATCCGATATTCCGGTATTGTATAAGGAAAATACCTCAAACGACATATTCACTTTGATGTATGTGTTTGATATGGGTATGAATAATGACAAGATAATGGGGACCGCTTTTGAGTATATGCAGTATTTGGGCACATCCAAGAAGAGCTTGAAGGAGATCAACGAAGAATTTTACAGGTTGGCTTGCTATTTCAGGGTCGTTCCCGGTTCGGACCGTACAT
>CASQEL010000337.1 GCA_949427775.1 uncultured Desulfovibrionaceae bacterium | reverse complement strand
ATTGCGGGGAACGTCTCCAGAAGTAGGGGAGGCTCCATCGGGGGGGGCTCCCTGCATTTTTCAGTTGTCAACACGCCGTTTTTGAAAGAGGATACTACGTATCGGGCAGTCTGGCATTTCAGACGTTTTGTTCGAGACTAAACGGGAGGATGTCATGACCAAAAACCAGTCAGCCGCCAAACCTGCAACCACTACGTGCAAAGGTGAAACAGCTGTGGAAGATGTTACCAAGAAGTTGGTGCTTACGGGCGCAGATATAGTCGGCATCGGTGCAGATGCAGAGCTGCTGGTGGGGGGCAAAAACTACAATACAGCCCTGATCAGCCAGATCGAAGGCATCCAGGCGCCGCATTTCAGAGCGATCTCCTCCATTGCGTTTCACAAGCTCCTGGATGAAACAAGAGTCATCGCCTCTGTCGTGCGTTCCACTGTGGACAAAGCATACAAACGTATCGACTGGAACGATCCGGAAATAAATCAGGATCCTGACTTTCTGCAAAAATTCGTGCGCGAACTTGGGCGCATGGTGCGCGAGGCTTCCGCGCCGCTGGCGGATCAGACGCATATCCGCCTGCGTACCTTTATCAATAACGTGGTTGAAGGGTTTGCCACGTCGCCTGAAGGCATCGACCAGTTGCGCAAACGCTCCATGCTGGTCCAGGCGGCCATTTTAGGCGTGGAGCTGCCCAAGGACGTGGAAGAAGCCGTGCGCGGCGCATACCGCGCCATCTGCAGCGAAGCCGAGGAGGAACTGATTCCTGTGGCGGTGCGTTCTTCGGCCGCGGGGGAAGACTCCCGGAAAAAAGCATTTGCGGGACTTCAAGACACCTATTTGAACATGGTGGGCGAAGAAAAAGTGGCGGAAGCCTATCACTGGGACTGCGCTTCCGCCTACAATCTGCGCTCCATGACGTATCGCCGCGAGGCCATTCTGGATGCCCTGGCCAAGGCTGAGGAAACAGGTGATGAAAGCATCGCCACCAGGGCAAAACAGGAATGGGCCATTGAAAACACCTCCCTGTCCGTCTGTATGATGCAGATGATCAATCCGGTTATCTCGGGCACGGCGTTCTCGGCCGATACCGCCACGGGGTGCCGGGGAACGGATCGCAAGGATCTGGTCAGCATCGACGCCAGCTACGGCCTGGGCGAGGCCGTCGTGGGCGGAAAAGTCACTCCTGACAAATTATATGTCTTTCAGCGCGACGACGGAGCCGAAGTGGTCATCCGTCAGATGGGCTGCAAGGACATGAAAATCATTTATGATGAAAAAGGCGGCACCAGGGAAGTGCCTGTGCCGGAGCTGGAGGCTCTGCGCTGGGCATTGTCTCTCAGCCAGGCCGAACGTGTAGCCAAAGGCGTGCGCGCCGTCAGCAAAGCCTACGGCGGCATGATTATGGACACGGAGTTCTGCATTGATGCAAAGGATCAGTTGTGGTTTGTGCAGGCCCGTCCTGAAACGCGCTGGAATGAAGAGCTGGAACTGCATCCCCACACCATTTTCATGCGTCGGCGCGAAGTTGATCCCAAGGCAGCCGCTCAGGCGGAAATCCTGGTGGAAGGCAACGGAGCGTCCCGCGGAGCAGGGCAGGGCACCGTCAAATTCCTGCGCTCCGCTCTGGAGCTGAACAAAATCAGCAAGGGCGACGTGCTGGCCGCCGAACGCACGGATCCGGACATGGTGCCGGGCATGCGCGTGGCCTCGGCTATTATGGCCGACGTGGGCGGCGATACCAGCCACGCAGCCATCACCTCCCGTGAGCTGGGCATCGCGGCGGTCATCGGCATCCAGCGTCTGGATATTCTGCGTGCCCTGGACGGCGCGGAAGTGACTGTGGACGGCACCCGAGGACGTGTATACCGGGGCCTGCTCCCCCTGCGTGAAGTGGGCGGCGAAATGGATCTTGCCCAACTGCCTCCCACCAAGACCAAAGTCGGTCTGGTGCTGGCCGACGTGGGGCAAGCCCTGTTCCTGTCCCGCCTGCGCTCTCTGCCCGAGTTTGAAGTTGGCCTGCTGCGGGCCGAATTTATGCTGGGCAACATCAGCATTCATCCCCAAGCGCTGGAGGCGTTCGACAACGGGGAGTTGGATGGTGTGGTGCAGGCCAAAATCAAGGAATTGGAAGATCGTCTGTCCAAGGTCTTGCGTGAGCAAATGGCTGCGGGACTGATTGTCTTTAATTACAAAATCCGGGAATATGTCGGGGAAATCACCGGTCTTTCTGCGGAAATTGATGAGCTGGCCGCTGCGGACAAAACCTTGGGCGCGGAAGAAGTGTTGCTGCTGCACCGCAAGATGCGCGAACTGGATCACAAGCTGGATCAGCATATGGAACTGGCTACGCGCCGTCTGGATATTCTCAAAACTTCCGTGGACCTCGCCGACCATGTGCGGGTCATCATGGGATATGAGGACGAGTTGGCCTTGCTCTCCAGTACGGATCCGGAAGCAGCCAAGCGGCGTGCGGAAATTGAAGCCATGGTGGAGGCGCATGTCCAGCGTATCAAGGATCTGCCTTTGATCAGTCGGGTGCTGGAAAACATCGCCCGTCTGCGGGAAGAGGTAGGATTGCGCACCGGTCTGAAGAAGGAAATGGATGAAGTGCGGAATCTGCCGGACAAAATCCGCACGCTGATCAAGTCCCGAGGCTTCCGCACCGGGAAAGAACACTATGTGCAGACGCTTGCCCAGAACCTGGCCCTGTTCGCCATGGCTTTCTACGGCAAAACCATTATTTACCGCACTACGGACTTTAAGAGCAA
>CASQEL010000336.1 GCA_949427775.1 uncultured Desulfovibrionaceae bacterium | reverse complement strand
TCGCCCCGCCCCAGCAGCCACCACCACACCATGCCCAGCAGCAACGCCGCCATGAGGGTGCCCCCCGCGGCCAGCAGAATCACATTCCGCCGGTAGTCCCGATACGCGGCCTGCGCCCTTTCCAGGGGCACGTTTTCTTCCACCATCCAGGGCAGGCCGGGCACGCTCAGGGCCAGGGAATACACCGGTGTGCCGTCCGTCAGAACACGCACCGCCATGGGCAGTTCCCCGTTCTCCCCGGCGCTCCAGCCCGGCAACGGCCGGGGAACCGCGCCCGGGTCGGGCAGCAGTTCCTGCACGCCCGCATCCGTCCGCTGGAGCAGGCGGCCGGATGCGGCCTCGCGCTCCGTGCCCGCGGGCACGGTCATGCGCCGGACGACATCGCCCACGGCGACGTCCAGCACCAGCACGGCCAGCGGCTTGCCGTCGCCCTCGGCCATATACAGGGGGGGATACACCGGGTGCAGCAGCCGCAGAAACAGTTGCCCGCCCTCCTGACGCGCGGGCAGGACGACGGGTTCTCCCGTGCGCAGCACCTCGCCCGCCGCCGCGGTTTCCGCGGGCGGCAGCGGCGGCGTTTCCGCCGCGGTAGCCATATAGGTCCGTAAGTTCGCATCAAGCAGCCGGGCGGAAAGAAAGTGGGAGCGTTCCGCAAAGTCGCTCAGCAACCGGCGCATGAGCGGGAAGTGGGCGGCCAGCCGAGCCGATTCCCCGGCGGCTCCCTGCTCCTCTTCCGTCGCGGCCGAAGACGGGTTCTGCGCCATGCGGAGCAGCGCGTCCAGATTTTCGCCCGTGGCGGCCACTTCAGCGGCGAAAAGACGGAGCACGTCGCCGTCGGCAAAGTTTTTCATCTGGCTTTGCAGCGTGCCGAACCACACGGTCAACATCGCGACGCGCTGTTGGGCCTGTGTGTTCAGAGCGCGTTCCACATCCCGGTTCAGCGTGGATTCGGCGGAACGCAGGACCATGAAGGATGCCCCCGCGGCGGCACAGATCACCGCCAGCAGCAGAATGGAAATGAACCCCAGGGCGCGACGTTGCGCTCGGCGGGCGCGGCTGCGGGTTTGCTGGATACTTTGTTCCATGAAAAGATCTCTCAATTATGTTTTTTGCCTTCGGGGCGGCTCCCCGAAGTGTGCTGAAAATATCCGCCTTTCACCCCGGTTCCCCGTCGGATGTCGATGCCGTCGGCGGGAAGACGTCCCGCGCTTCACGGGCGCTACCGCTCCCTGAGCGCGTTTTGGCGCGCCTTCAGAATAGGCTTGAGCAGATAATCCAGCACCGTCTTTTTGCCGGTCAGAATGTCTACCGTGGCCATCATGCCCGGAATGATGGGCAATTCGTCCTGATGATGGATGATGGACGTTCTGGTGGTGCGCACCTTGATCAGATAATGGAAATCGCCCCGCTTGTCTTCGATGGTGTCCGCGCTGATCTGCTCCAGGGTGGCCTCCAGGCCGCCGTAGATGGAGAAATCGTAGGCGGATATCTTGACCATGGCCGTCTGGCCGGGGTGCAGAAAGGCCACGTCGGCCGGTCGGACACGGGCTTCCACCAGCAGCGTGTCGTCCAGGGGCACGACTTCCATGATCGATTCCCCGGGCTTGACCACGCCGCCCACGGTGTTGATGCAGATCTGCTTGATCGTGCCCCGCACGGGCGATCGCAGCTCCGTCCGGGTGACCCGGTCGCCCCCGGCGGACAGGGTTTCGCGCAGGGAGGTCAACTCGGCCCGGCGCTTGTTGATTTCCTCGGTGACGGCGGCGTCCAGCTCCGCCTTGCGGAACTGGATGCGCTGCTCGGCCTCACGGGCCGCGGCCTGCGTTTTGGGAATGGACGCGGCCAGGGATTCGATGTCTCCCCGCAGTTGCACCACCTTCTGTTCCAGTCCCAGAAATTCCATGCGCGAATAGTTGCGGCGCTGCATCAGCGGATACGCGGCGTTGCGCTGCTCCATGGCCAGAGTCAGGCTGCGATCCAACTGATTTTTGCGGGCCATCTCCTCTTCCACCTCGCGCTGGCGCTGCTGATGCTGCGATTCCAGCACCCTGAGCTCAGCCTGGCGCTGCTGTACGCGGGCGTCGTAGATGGCCTGCTGATCCGCGACAATCTGCGTCGCCTTGACATGCAGACCGGCCCGATCCCGATTGCCCACCAGAGCTTCCAGATTTTTTTCCAGATCCTCGGGAAACACGGGCGGCTCGCCCTTGAGCTCGGCCTCCAGCCGAATGATGGCCGCGTGATTTTCCAGGGCCTTGTTCATGGCGTCGCGGAAGCTGCTCTCGGCGACTTCGTTGTCAAGCCGGGCCAGGGGCGTGCCCTTTTCCACCACCTGACCCTCGCGCACCAGGATGCCCTGGAGAATGCCCCCTTCCAGATTCTGGATGGACTGAGTGCGCTGGGAGGAAATCACCTGGCCCTCGGCGTGGGTAACTTCGTCCACGTCGGCCAGCGAGGCCCAGATCAACAGGCACAGGAACAGACACCCCACGGTCAGCGAAAGCACGCGCGGACCGAACCGGGGCCTGCGGGCCAGGGCGGCTTCCACCTCGTTGACGTAGGGCAGATCCTCCGGCGTGAGCCCGCGCGGGGGTTCCTCCAGCGGCAAAAACAGGCTCCGTGCCGTCTGGGGAGGAACAGGCGGCGACGCCGGCGGCTGTTGGGGATGTTCCGACATGTCGATGATTCCTTGTCTGGCGCCTGCGACACGTAAAAAGCGTGCCGCCTGCCTCTATAGCATGTTGCTTTTGAAATTGTCCAATTT
>CASQEL010000335.1 GCA_949427775.1 uncultured Desulfovibrionaceae bacterium | reverse complement strand
CCCAGCGCCAGATGCTGCACATATTCGGCAGGCACGCCCCGGATCGGCAGAATGACCGCCAGCATGGGCACGATGACGATGCCTCCGCCTACCCCCAACAGTCCGGCCAGCACCCCGGCCACAGCCCCGCAGGCCAGATACACAAGCAATGAAACCAGCATGGCGTTTCCATCCCCCTTGCGTCGCGCCGTGACGATGCGTCCGTCCCGACGACTTATCTGTCTTGAAGTTTCAAACGGATTTCCACATCGCCCGGAGCCACGCCCTTCATCTCATGCAGCATGCCCTGAATGGCGCCGCCCAACATCCTGGCCGTAAACGGATTCAGGCCCAGGGGCTGCCCGTTGATGGTCACGGTGACGGGGGCGTCCAGGGCTTTGCAATCGCCGACGGCGGCCGCCCCCGCCACTATGGCGCGGGCCAGCCCCAGGCATCCCCCGTATCCGCAGGCCCCGCAGTTCAGCCCCGGCAGCATGAACGCCCGTTCCGCGGCCAGCGCCGCCAGGTCGTCGATGCCGCTTTCCGTAAAATGCGGCAGTCCCGGAACCGGCACCCGACCGAAACTTGCCAGAGCCAGCCCCCTGTTCAGGGCTTCGGCCTCCGACGGATCCCGCGCGCACAGCACGCGCGGCAGCCAGTCGCGACTTTTGCCGCCCTCCACCAGCAGCATGTCCGCCTGCAACAGCGGCAGCATGTCCGGAAGCTGCCGCGCCCCGCCCCGGAACAGCGCGGTTTCCGTTTCGGAAAAACCGACCACCGTGCGCCCCGGAGCGCACAGCTTCGCGGTGTCGGTGTCGGGCTTGTCCAGCCGATGATGCGCCCGCTTGGCGATGGACACGCTCAGGCCCCGGCGTTCCAGGGCCGCGGCCAGCAGCGACGTCAGCGTCGTTTTACCGGAATTCTTGAATCCCGCGATACTTATGGCTCGCATGGCATACTCCTGTATGGCAGATCCGCACCATAGTCGCGGGCCCGCGAGGCGTCAACAGCCTCAAGTCCGATGCTTTTCCGGCGGACCAAACTATGGCGGCACGGGAAAAAACCCCTGCTTCACGCATTGTCAAATACGCGGACAGGACTTAGACTGTTACGGCTTGACTGTATGCCCGACCGAAGCGCATCCGGCGCATCCCGGGCCGGATATGGACATTCCGCGCGGCGTCGCGCGCTCTGCCGAACCTTCTGCCAAGCCATGGAGGCCTTCTCTTGAACCAGTTTACCCGCAACCTGACGCTGTGGGCGATCATAGCCCTGGCAATGGTTATGCTCTTCAACATGTTTCAACAGCCGCAACTGGCAAGCCAGCGTGTGCCGTATACGGAATTCATCCGGAAGGTGGATCACGGCGAAGTGACCGAGGTCACCATTCAGGGACACACGCTGACCGGGAGAACCACCGACGGCAAGACCTTCCAGACCTATGCCCCGCAAGACCCGAGCCTGGTGAACCGTCTGATGGACAAAAAGGTGGAGGTCAAGGCCGAACCCGTGGAAGACCAGCCCTGGTACATGACGCTGCTGGTTTCCTGGTTCCCCATGCTGCTGCTCATCGGGGTCTGGATTTTCTTCATGCGCCAGATGCAGGGGGGCGGCGGCAAGGCCATGTCCTTCGGGCGTTCCCGCGCCCGGCTGCTGAACCAGGAATCCGGCCGCGTCACTTTTGAGGATGTGGCGGGCGTGGACGAAGCCAAGGAAGAACTCTCCGAAGTGGTGGAGTTTCTCTCCAACCCCAAAAAATTTACCCGCCTCGGCGGTCGCATTCCCAAAGGCGTGCTGCTGGTCGGCCCTCCCGGAACGGGTAAAACCCTGTTGGCCCGCGCCGTGGCCGGAGAGGCGGGCGTGCCCTTCTTCTCCATTTCCGGCTCGGACTTTGTGGAAATGTTCGTAGGCGTCGGCGCATCACGCGTGCGCGATCTGTTCGTGCAGGGCAAGAAAAACGCTCCCTGCCTCATCTTCATCGACGAAATCGACGCCGTGGGCCGCCAGCGCGGCGCAGGTCTGGGCGGCGGGCATGACGAGCGCGAACAGACCCTGAACCAATTGCTGGTGGAAATGGACGGCTTTGAATCCAACGAAGGCGTCATCCTCATCGCGGCCACCAACCGGCCCGACGTGCTGGACCCCGCCCTGTTGCGTCCCGGACGCTTCGACCGCCAGGTCGTGGTGCCCACCCCGGACCTGCGCGGCCGCAAGCGCATTCTGGAAGTGCACACCCGCCGCACCCCGCTGGCCGACGACGTGAATCTGGAGGTGCTGGCGCGCGGCACGCCCGGCTTTTCCGGCGCGGATCTGGAAAATCTGGTCAACGAAGCCGCCCTGCAGGCCGCCAAGATGGATCAGGAGCGCCTGGACATGCACGATTTTGAATACGCCAAGGACAAAGTGCTCATGGGCAAGGAGCGCCGCAGTCTGATTCTCTCCGACGAGGAAAAGCGCATCACGGCCTACCACGAGGGCGGGCACGCCCTGGCGGCCAAACTGCTGCCCAAGACGGACCCGATCCACAAGGTCACCATCATCCCCCGCGGCCGGGCGCTGGGCGTCACCATGCAACTGCCGGAGGAAGATCGCCACGGCTACTCCCGCAACTACCTGCAAAACACGCTGGTTGTGCTGCTGGGCGGTCGGGTGGCTGAAGAGCTTGTCTTCGACGACATCACCACCGGCGCGGGCAACGACATCGAGCGCGTCACCCGCATGGCCCGCAAAATGGTCTGCGAATGGGGCATGAGCGACGCCATCGGTCCTCTGGCCGTGGGAGAAACCGGCGAGGAAGTCTT
>CASQEL010000334.1 GCA_949427775.1 uncultured Desulfovibrionaceae bacterium | reverse complement strand
GTGCCGGGAACATTGACGGATCGAGAACGCGAACTGTGGCAGTCGCTGGCGGATGCCTCGTCATTCAAGGCCAGGGCGTAGGAGGTTGCGAATATGAGCATGATCAAAAAAGACGCCGGATTGCCTATCCGATCCGAATATATCGCCTGGGCCGAATTTCTGGAGTTGACGGGCGTGCTGCCCGAACGGCTGCAGGAGTTGATGGAAATGGGCTGGATAGCTCCCCGCCGTCTCGGGAGCGACAGTTATCTTTTTCGTGGACCGGACATTTACCGGGTTCGCAAGCTGGAGCGCATCTGCGGCGACTTCGAGTTGCCGGTGGTGGGAGGCACCATCATCGTGGATCTGCTGGAACGCATTGATGCGCTGGAGCGTACCGTGCGCGAGCTGAACAGACTCGCGGAAATCAAATAACATATGCTATGATGATGAAGAAATTTCTCCTGCAGGAGGATATCATATATGGATATCAGCAAATTTACGGAAAAAGCGCGTGAGGCCGTAAGCGAGGCGCAGAATATTTCCGCCGGCATGGGACACCAGGAAACCGATGTGGAGCATTTGGCTCTGGCGCTGATCAATCAGGAAAACGGCATCGTTCCGCGCATTCTCGAGCACATGGGCATACAGCCCCGCGCGCTGGCGGTGGCCGTGGAAGGCAAACTGCGCAAGCGGCCCAAAGTGTCCGGCGGCACGCTGGACACCGACAAGATCATGGTCACGCAGCGCCTGGGCAAGGCGCTGGCCGACGCCCAGGCTGAAGCCAGGCGCATGAAGGACGAATACGTCAGTGTGGATCACATGTTCGCTTCGCTGCTGGAGCAGCCTCCGGCGTCGCCGCTGGGCGAGATCTGGCGCGAGTACAATCTGACCCGCGCCCGTTTTGTGGAAGCCATGGAAACCCTGCGGGGCGGCGCGCGCGTCACCAGCGCCAATCCTGAAGATACGTTCGAGGCATTGAAAAAATACGGCCGGGATCTGGTGGAAGCGGCCCGGCAGGGCAAGATGGATCCGGTCATCGGCCGGGATTCGGAAATTCGTCGGGTCATCCGCATCCTGTCGCGGCGCACGAAAAACAATCCCGTGCTCATCGGCGAGGCGGGGGTCGGCAAAACGGCCATCGTGGAAGGTCTGGCCTTCCGTATCGTCAAGGGCGATGTGCCGGAAGGTCTCAAAGGCAAGACGCTGTACGCCCTGGATATGGGCGCGCTCATTGCGGGGGCCAAATACCGCGGCGAGTTCGAGGAACGTCTCAAGGCCGTGCTCAACGAAGTGCAGCAGTCCGAGGGACAGGTCATCCTGTTCATCGACGAACTGCACACCATCGTGGGCGCGGGCAAGACCGACGGGGCCATGGACGCGGGCAATCTGCTCAAACCCATGCTGGCGCGCGGGGAGTTGCACTGCATCGGCGCGACCACGGTGGACGAGTACCGCAAATATATTGAAAAGGATCCGGCTCTGGAACGCCGTTTTCAGCCGGTCATGGTGGACGAGCCCACGGTGGAGGACACCATTTCCATCCTGCGCGGACTCAAGGAACGCTTTGAAGTGCACCACGGGGTGCGCATCAGCGATTCGGCCATCGTGGAGGCCGTGGTGCTCTCGCATCGCTATATCACGGATCGCCAGCTGCCCGACAAGGCCATCGATCTGATCGACGAGGCGGCGGCCCTGATACGTACGGAAATTGATTCTCTGCCCGCGGATCTGGACGAGGTCAACCGCAAGGTCATGCAGCTCGAGATCGAGCGCGAAGCGTTGCGGCGCGAAACCGACGAGGCTTCCCGCGACCGGCTGGAAAAACTGGAAAATGAGCTGGCCTCGCTGCGTTCGGATCAGGCCTCGCTGCGCAGGCAGTGGGAATCGGAAAAGGGTTCCATCAACGCCGTGCGCGAGATCAAGGAGCAGATCGAGCAGACCCGGTTGGCCATCGAGCAGGCCGAGCGCGCCTATGATCTCAACAAGGCGGCGGAACTGAAGTATTCCACCCTGTTGCAGTTGGAAAAACAACTGGCCGAGGCTGAAGCCCATTCTTCCGGCAAGGACAAGAGCCTGCTCAAGGAAGAGGTGCGACCGGACGATGTGGCTGAAATCGTGGGCAAATGGACCGGTATTCCGGTATCCCGGTTGCTGGAATCGGAACGGGAAAAGCTTTTGCATCTGGCGGACCAGCTGCATCAGCGCGTGGTGGGGCAGGATGAAGCCGTGCGGGCCGTGGCCGACGCCGTGCTGCGGGCCCGGGCCGGACTGTCCGATCCGGCGCGGCCCACAGGGTCGTTCATCTTTCTTGGCCCCACGGGCGTGGGCAAGACCGAGTTGTGTAAGGCCCTTGCCGAAGCTCTGTTCGATACCGAGGATAATATGGTGCGTCTGGATATGAGCGAGTATATGGAAAAGCATTCCGTGTCCCGGCTCATCGGCGCGCCTCCGGGATATGTGGGCTATGATGAAGGCGGCCAGTTGACCGAGGCCGTGCGCCGCAAGCCGTATTCCGTGATTCTGTTCGACGAGGTGGAAAAAGCGCATCCGGACGTGTTCAACACGTTGCTGCAACTGCTGGACGACGGCCGTCTGACGGACAGCCAGGGCCGGACCGTGGATTTCCGCAACTGCATTGCGATTATGACCTCCAACATAGGTTCGCCGCTGATGCTGGACGGCATCGGCGGGGACGGCGTGCTGGCCGAAGGCACACGGGATCGGGTCATGGAGGAACTGCGGCGGCACTTCCGGCCCGAGTTTCTCAACCGGGTGGATGAAACCGTGCTGTTCATGCCTC
>CASQEL010000333.1 GCA_949427775.1 uncultured Desulfovibrionaceae bacterium | reverse complement strand
CACTGAGCATCATTCTGCCCATATATAATGAAGAAGGAAACATCGGCCCGCTGTTCGAACGCCTGTTGCCCGTGCTGGACGGTTTGGGGCAGCCCTACGAGGTCATCGCCGTCAACGACGGCAGCTCGGACGGCACGTCCGGCAAACTGGCCGCCGTGGCCGAGGCCCACCCGCAGGTGCGGGTGGTGGAGTTTGTGCGCAATCTGGGGCAGACGGCCGCCATGCAGGCGGGCTTCGACCACTCCTCGGGCGAAGTGATCATTCCCCTGGACGCGGATCTCCAGAACGATCCGGCGGACATTCCCCGCCTGCTGACCTGCCTGGAAGACGGCTGCGACGTGGCCTCGGGCTGGCGCAAGGACCGGAAGGACGCGGGCAGCCGCGTGCTGCCCAGCAAGGTCGCCAACGCCCTGATCTCCCGCCTGTCCGGCGTGCGTCTGCACGACTACGGCTGCTCGCTCAAGGCCTACCGGCGCGAGGTCATCAACAACGTGCGTCTGTACGGCGAGATGCACCGTTTCATTCCCATTTACGCGGCCTGGGAGGGCGCGCGCGTGGCCGAAGTGCCCGTGACCCACCATCCCCGGCGTTCCGGATCGTCCAAGTACGGCTTCAACCGCATCTTCAAGGTTCTGCTGGATCTGTGCGTCATCTGTTTCATGAACCGCTACATGGTCAAGCCCATCTATGTCTTCGGCGGGGTGGGGCTGTTCTTCTGGCTCGTGGGGGGGCTGGCCTTTCTCTGGGCGCTGTGCCTCAAGCTGTTCGCGGCCACCACCTTCGTGCAGACGCCGCTGCCCCTGGTTTCGGCCGGAATGTTTGGACTGGGCGTGCTGGCCGTGCTCATGGGCCTGCTGGCCGAAATCGCCACCCGCACCTATTTTGAAAGTCAGGGCCGCCCCTCCTACCGGGTGCGGCGACGCTGGAATTTTTCGCGGGACGCGGCGGCCCGGCCCGTGCCTCAAGGCATGACCGGAGGCCGCGCTCAGGGGCCGGATCACGGCGACTCGGACGAGGCGTCCGGGAACACGTCCGCGCGGCGTTTCGGGGACGCCTGATCATGTGCGGCATCGCGGGCGTCATAGGGGCCTGCTCCCCCGGTGAGCTGGAGGCCATGACCGGCGCGCAGGCCCATCGTGGTCCGGACGGCAGCGGCCACTGGCACGATCCCGAACTGCCCGCGCACCTGGGGCATCGGCGGCTGGCCATCCTCGACTTGTCCGAGGCAGCCGGGCAGCCCATGGTCAGCGCCGACGGGCAACTGGTCATCGTGTTCAACGGTGAAATCTACAATCATATGGAGCTGCGGCGTGAGCTGGAATCCCTGGGGCACGTCTTTCGCACCAGCCACAGCGACACCGACGCCCTGCTGTTGGGCTACCGCCAGTGGGGCGAGGATCTGCCCCGGCGCTGCAACGGCATGTTCGCCTTCGCCGTGCTGGATCGCGCGCGTCGGCGGGTGTTTCTGGCCCGCGACCGCTTCGGGGAAAAGCCGCTGTTCTACAGCCTGACCCCGCGCGGCCTGGCCTTCGCCAGCGAGATGCAGGCCCTGGCCCGCTGGTCCGGGTTCAATCCGGCCGTGAGCACGGACAACCTGCAACGCTATTTCGCCTGGGGCTACTTCACGGGCGGGCGAACCCTGTTCTCCCACGTTTTCAACTTGCGCCCCGGCCATAGCCTGACAGTGGATCTTTCCGCCGACGGCGTGGAAAACACCCGCATCGCCTGCTGGTGGCGCTTCACCCTGGAGCCCGACCCGGCCTGGGAAACCCGGCCCGAGGAAGAGCTGGTGGAAGAGCTGCGCGCCCTGATTCTTCAGGCCGTGGAACGACGGTTGATCAGCGACGTACCCCTGGGGGTGTTCCTGTCCGGCGGCATCGACTCCTCGACGGTGCTGGCGGCTATGTGCCGCCTGCGCGATCCGGCCCGGATTCAGGCGTTCACCGTGGGGTTCACCGAACCGAGCTTCGACGAATCGCTCCATGCGGCGGCCGTGGCCTCCCGGTGCGGCGTGGAGCACCATCTGGAGAGGCTGGACATGGAACGGGCCGCGGCCCTGATTCCCCGATTGCTGGATCGGGTGGGCGAACCGTTGGGCGACGCCTCGCTGCTGCCCACCTGGTTGCTGGCGCGTTTTCCCCGCCGTAACGTCACGGTGGCCCTGTCCGGGGACGCCGGGGACGAACTGCTGGCCGGGTACGATCCTTTTCTGGCCCTGCGGCCCGCGCTGGTCTATTCTCGCTTCGTGCCCGGCTGGCTGCACGGCGCGGGACGTTGGCTGGCGGAAAAGCTGCCGCCCGGTGACGCCAACATGAGCCTGGATTTCAAGATCAAGCGCACCCTGCGCGGGCTGTCCCAGCCCCGGAACTTCTGGCTGCCCGCCTGGATGGGGCCGCTGGGGGCCGAGGACATGGGCGACCTGTTCGCCCGGCCCCTGTCGCCCGAGGCTCTCTACGCCGACGTGGCCAACTTTGACGGCCGCGACCCGGTGGAGGAAACGCTGCTGGCCTTCACCCGCAACTACCTCGCCGATGACATCCTGACCAAGGTGGACCGGGCGGCCATGCTGGAATCTCTGGAGAGCCGGGCGGTGTTTCTGGACAACGATTTTGTGGATTTCTGCCGCCGCCTGCCCCAGTGCTGGAAGTTACGGGGCAAAACCCGCAAATATCTGCTGCGCCGGGCCGTGTTCGGCTGGCTGCCCAAAGAAATTCTGGAACGGCCCAAGAAGGGCTTCGGCATTCCGCTGAACAAGTGGCTGCGGGATATGGATCTGAATCTGCCTCAGGT
>CASQEL010000332.1 GCA_949427775.1 uncultured Desulfovibrionaceae bacterium | reverse complement strand
CCCCAGGCGCGTGCCCGGTTCCACAAACAGCGCGCGCGCGTCCGGGGCGGTCAACAGATGGGCGGTCTGCTCGACGATGCCCGCCGTTCTGTCCTCTTCCTCGCGACCGGGGCGCGCTTTCAGCTCGTTGAGCACATTGGCGGCGGTCAGCAGCCAGGGCACGCCGGGCGTATCCCGCGTTTCCCGGAGAAAGGCGTCCGCGCTCGCGCGGCGCGTCACGATGCGCCAGGGCGCGTCCGGTCCGGCCACGGCCAGGAAGAGACGCCGTCCCAATTCCAGAGGCCGGGGGGCCGCATCCAGGCAGAGCACGGTCAGCGGCAGGGCGCGCCAGCGGGGGCGGGCCAGCCACAGGGCCAGGGGCACGGTCAGCGGACCGGAGCCGATATCCACCAGCAGTCGGGGGAGAGGGGATTGCCCGTCATGCGGAGCGCGGGGTAGAGGTTCCGGCAGTTCCAAACCGCTGAACAGGCGCGTCAGGCGCAGTATGTTCCAGGGCAGGAAGTAACGCAGATAGGCGGAGGTCAGGCGCGGCGCGCTCCAGTAAGGTTTGTGCAGGGCGCTTCTGTCGCGGGTCAGACGGGTGGAGAGTTCCTCCACGGCCTGGGGCAGATCGCGCCGGTGGGCCGCATTGAGGGGCATGACGGCGTCCAGAACGCGGGGCAGGATTTGCAGGGCCCGCCGCAGTTCGGCATTCAGAGGGGGAAACAGTATATGCATCACATCTTCCTGTCCGGGAGTTGCAGCATTTTTGAAGGGGATACCCTGTCCTTTTTCCGCGAAAACGCTCTTTCAAGGCAAGGGAGTATCGTAGTCGAAGCGCATGTGGCGCATGTATTCGGCGGTAAAAGAGGGATCGGCCGTCAGATCCAGCGCCACGCATCCGGCGCTCCGGCGCTCCAGACAGTCTCTCCGGGAAGGCTGCTCCAGCAGCAATTGCGCGCCGTCCAGAGAGCTGTTGCCCACGCAGATCAAACGTGCGCCCGCGCCCGGCGGCAGGAAGCCCAGGCGCTCCAGATCGGCGGGTACGACGTGTTCGCCCAAAGCTCCGGCCAGAAAAATATGCCGCAGTTCCGCGGCCGCGCATCCGG
The DNA here is from genome assembly GCA_949427775.1 of uncultured Desulfovibrionaceae bacterium. Taxonomy (GTDB): domain Bacteria; phylum Desulfobacterota; class Desulfovibrionia; order Desulfovibrionales; family Desulfovibrionaceae; genus CASQEL01. The sequence goes on along the minus strand of CASQEL010000332.1, from coordinate 1,710 downwards.
CGGCGCGCAGCAGACGTTCCAGGGCCAGAGAGAAGGCAGCCTTGACTTTGAGGATTTCTTCCACATCCCTGGCCGTAAGGTACAAGCCGCCCGGCAGGATCAGGCGCGGTTCGTGCTGCACGTCGGTCAGCAGCGAGGCCAGCCGTCCGCCCAGGGGCGAGGACGGCGCGTAGACGAAATTTCCCTCAGGGGTGAGCAGGCCCGCGCGCAGCAGCACGTGAACAAGAGAAAGATACCCTGTGCCGCAGATCCGTTGGGGCGACGCCCCCTCCCGGACTGTGGGCGCAAGGCCGGACGGCGTGAGGACAAACGCCGTGACCGCGCCGGGACCGGCCATGTCTCCGAAGGTCAGCCCGATGCCTTCCAGCGCGGGACCGAGGGGCACGCTGGCCAGAAAGGCTTTGTTTGGCGCGACGGCCAGGACGAATTCCCCGTTGGTTCCCAGATCGGCCAGGAGAAACGGATACCCGGGACGGTAACGTTCCTCCACGGCGATCAGCCCCGCGCTGACGTCGCCGCCCACGAACGGCGAAGGCAGAGGGGGCACATAGATCGGCGGCAGTCCGGCAAGCGTTTCCACCGTATGCCCCGTGTAGTCCAGTCGGTAGGGGGCGGCCGTCAGCCCGGAAATATCTTTTTCCAGCAGGATTGCGGTCATGGCGGTGTTGGCGGCCACGCAGAGTTCGGTGACCGGGCCGGGCAATTCGGCTACGATGCGTTGCAACGCGGCGCGGACCAGGGCCGCCAGTCGGGCTTCGCCTCCGGGACGCGCCGCCGTGGCCAACCGGGACATGACATCGGAACCCGCGCCCATTTGGGGATTGAGTTCTTCGCCGTGAGCCGCCGTCGCGCCGTCCGGAGTCAGCGCGCGCCAGTGCAGGGATGTCGTGCCCAGATCCACGGCCAGACGCAGCGGCGCGCCGGAAACCACGGCGTCGAGGCAACGGCGCGGCGCGGGCGGCGCGGGCAGTTCCACCTCCATATCCGGCGTGCGGGCGTGGAGAAGATGGCGGCAGGCCAGCCGCCAGCCCCGGTCCAGTTCCGCGGGGCCGAGAGCAAGACCGTCCTCCGGCACGGGCATGGGCGCGTGCCGGATAAAACGCACCCGGCAGCGACCGCAGCGGCCCAACCCGGAGCACAGGGGCGGCGCGGGCAATCCGCCCGACAGCCAGAGAGCCTGGGCCAGCGTTTGGCCGGGCACGGCATCCAGCGTCAGGATTTCGTCGGCGACAGTGTGGACAGTGATCTGCATACCGGGCCGACACTGCCCCAAACCGCGGGCGAACGCAAGGAGGAGAATCGGGATACTCTTATTTGGCACGCATATTGCATAATTTGAGAAAATACCGGCGGACCCTTGTCGCGACATCCGCCGGGAGGCGGCATTGACCAAAAACAGCGCCGCGTCTATGTTGGCGCGTGCTGATGTTTCTTTTTTTTACCAGCTGTTGCAGCAAGACGGACAAAGCGTATGAACAAAATTTTGGCGCAAGATGAAGTTGATGCCCTGTTGCGGGGACTTTCCGGCGGCGAGATTGAAAGCGAGGGAGACATCCCGGATGACGACTCCGGCATTGTGGCGTTCGACCTTGCCAATCAGGATCGCATTATCCGTGGGCGCATGCCCGTTTTGGAAATTGTCAACGACCGTTTTGCCCGCCTGTGCACCAACGCGTTGTCCAATACCGTGCGCAAGCGTGTGGAGCTGAA
>CASQEL010000331.1 GCA_949427775.1 uncultured Desulfovibrionaceae bacterium | reverse complement strand
GTCAACACAGAGAACATGCACATGCATGTCGCCTACAACCTGATCCACCCGGAAAAGCTGACGCGCGTGGAGCCCTGGCGGGACTACATCAAACGCGACAAGCTGTGCCGGGAGCTGGAGAAGGAATACGGGCTTGTCATGGACAACGGTCGCGACCAGGCGCTGGAGAAAAGCCTTGGCGGCAAGGCGGCGACAGTGGAAGCGCACACCGGCCGCCAGTCCTTTGAAGGATACGCGCGCGATCAGGGCGAGGCCATTTTGGCCCTGCTGAAAAGCGCGCACGGATGGGAAGACGTGCATCGGGCATTCGCCTGTCACGGACTGGAGTTGAAGCCACGCGGGGCCGGGCTTGTGGTCAAAAACCGGCATGGGCGGCATGCGGCCAGGGCCGGCTCCGCCCACAGGGACTTGTCCTTGAAGAAGCTGGAAGCCCGGTTCGGCGCATTTCAGGCGTCCGGAGGAGTCATGCCGGAAAGCGAGCGACGCTATGACGCGGCCCCGCTTCAGAAAGCTCCCAACCGGAACCGGCTTTGGCAGGAGTTCCGGGAACAATATCGGGAGCGGAAGGATTCTCTGGCGGCCATTCGCCGCAAATGGGCGGAAAAACGCAAAGACCTGGAGAACAGGCCCATAGCGCGCAGAACCAGGGTCAATCTCATGAAGCTGGCCCGTCAGTACGAAACCGAAGAAATCCACGCCGCGCGCATGGATGCCGGGGCGGACAACTGGCTTGACTTCCTGCGCCAAAAAGCCGTCAAAGGCGACGAAACCGCCCTAGCCGTCCTGCGGTCCAGACAGGAGGAAGTCGCGCCGGAGACCTTCAGTTCGTCCGGGAGCAAGAACAGACCCGCGCTGCATATCTGACCGCCAAAAGCACTATACTGGAGAATGCCGAACTTTCGGGCAGGACAAAAAACTGTCTCGTCTCCGTGGCGCTGATGGAGAGTCTGGCCGACGGAGCCACGGCCAGGATCAGCAGACACGGCAGCGTGATCTACACGCTGCCCGACGGCGGGAAAATCTGCGATACCGGACACAGCATCAGCTTCAGCCCCGAAGCCGGAACAACGGCTCTGGCCTATATGTCCGCCAAATGGAACGTCAGGGGACGGTCTCTGGACAGGGAATCAGGGGATATTGTGTACACGCTGGCCAACGGCCAGAAACTCCATGCGCGGAAGGAGCGGAATGTCTTTGAGCGACCCGCTCCCGTCCACCAGATGAAACGGGAACGCAGCCGGGGAATGGAGCGATAACAACATGTGGAAATACTATCCCCCGGCGACCAGGCCGCGTTGTCTATACCGGGGGATTCTTGAGATAGAGAGCCAACGCCTCTCTGACAATATCCACCTCTTTGCGCCGCTCCCGGAATGCCCGTTCCCGCAGCTTTTCGGCCAGCTCGAAGGAAAACTCAAAACTCTTCTTTACGGGTTTATGACTTTCCATAGTTTCAGATTTATGGGGTTCAGGCTTTTCTGTTTTCTGAAAAAGAGCATCCGTTGTTGCAACCTTGTCCTTGCCCCGTTTTCCGAGTCCACTCATGGCATATCTCCATTATTCCTGAATAATATATTTACTCTTTTATGGTGTTCCTGTTTTCTATAATACCTTAATTGCTCTTTTTAGTACTGGTACGCGCCAGAAACTCTTCAGCCAGCGCCGCATAATCCACAGCTCCATAACTGGCAGACTTGTAGGTATGAACATCCTGTCCGTTGCTGGGGGCTTCCGCCAGACTGACGTTATCCCGAATCCGCGTACTGAAGACCTGTTCGCCCCACTCTTCCACGAGAGCTGCGGCGACATCGCGGTTCAGCTTTTTACGGGCGTCGTGGAACGTCAGCAACAACCCCAAAATTTTCAACTTCGGATTCAGGTTTTCGACGACTTGCCCCACCATCTGCCGGATCAGCGCCAACCCGGCCAGGGCATGGTATTCGAGCTGCACCGGCACGAGCAGGCTGTCGGCGGCTGAAAACGCATTGATGGCCAACAGCCCCAGGGACGGCGGACAGTCTATAAGCGCATACTCATACGCCGCGCCCTGAAGAGCCTTTTTCAGCAGATTTTCACGCCCCATACGCCCGGCAAATGTCAAATCCGCCACAGACAGGCTGACGTTCGCGGGCAGAAGATCCACACCCTCCTCAAGCGTCCGCACAGCCTGAGCCAGCGGCGCGCTTCCATCCAACACATGATACGTTGTGATGGGCAATTCCTGAGGGTCGAGGCCGCAGGCATCCGTCAGGTTGCCCTACGCATCCAGATCGATCAACAGGACGCGACGCCCGTGATTTCTGGCCAGGGCGACGCCCAGGTTCTGGGCCGTGGTGGTCTTGCCTACGCCGCCTTTCTGGTTTGCAATTGCGCAGATATACATGTACGACACTTCCGATTTACGTGTTTCTATATGCACAATATTGCTATTTTTATATAAATCAATAAAAATATTTTTATATATAACTGTAAATTTGTCAATATATAAAACAATAAATAAGGAACGTGCATGCCCATCCAGCATTGCAGATATCGTCAGGAAAACCCCTGGGTTGTGACCTGGAAAAGCTCGACCGGATGCAAATTGACCCGGAGTTTCGCCACAGAGAAAGAGGCCGTAACTTTTGAACGGGTACAGGCCGAAATCGCCGCTCAGGAAAAAGCGGCGCTCAGGCGGCGCAGGGCCGGGCGGGTGGCGAAGCGAAATCGGATTTCCGTCGATACGCTGCTGGACAGCTACTTTACCCTGGCGCACAGCAATCCCGTCACCATCAGGCAGTCAGGCTATCATGCCGCGCACATCC
>CASQEL010000330.1 GCA_949427775.1 uncultured Desulfovibrionaceae bacterium | reverse complement strand
CCCGCACGTGTTCGTTCACCGCCGAGCAGACGGGCAGCAGCTCGTCGTCGGGATCGGGAGGCGGGCCGGGAACCGTGCAGACGGGATGCGCCGACGTGTCCGGTTCCGCGCCCGGCAGATCGCGCAGGGCGGGCAGGCCGCCGGTGAGAGCGCAGGCGCCCACCGCCACCAGCACGTCCACCCGTTCGCGGAAGGCGCGCAACCGGGCCGGATGTCCCCGTCGTCGCACCGCGCCCGTGACGACGCCCACGGTTGCGCGGGGAAACGGGGGGAGCCGATCCGCCAGCAGGGCCATCTGCACAAAGGTTGCCTCGGGAAGAATTTCCAGCAACGGTTCCCCTGTCTCCAGCAGCGCGGCTTCGCAGCCGCCGCAGGAGCACAGCGACTCCACAGCGATGCTTACCATGTGTTCCTCACTCGTTGCGCGTAACGTCACGCGGGGGAGAAGTGCGAACGCATCCGGCCCGTTCCTGGAGTCGGCGCGCGGCGTCGCGGGCTTCGGGCGCGTCCGTGAAGGAAAGCGCCCGTGCGGTGCAGGCGGCGACGCAGGCGGGGAGACGTCCCGCGTCCGTGCGTTCGCGGCAGAAGTCGCACTTGACCACCGTGTTCGCGGCGGAATCCCATTGGGGAATACGCCAGGGGCAGGCCATGATGCAGGCCCGGCAGCCCAGACAGTGGCGCGGATCCACATAAACTATGCCGTCTTCGCGGCGGCGCATGGCTCCGGAAGGACAGACCCGCACGCACCAGGGGTCCTCGCAGTGTCGGCAGCTCATAAAGGCGGCGCGCAGCACGGGTTTGCCGTCCCGCAGGAACGGACCGAAACTGTGATGCGCGCCCGGCCGCACGTCATCGGACGTGTTGTTCCAGATCCGGCAGTGCAGTTCGCAGGCCTTGCAGTGGATGCAGCGTTTTTCATCAAGGGTGATGCAGAAGGCGCTCATATCGGAAAATTCTCCATAACGTCACGCCGGATTTTTTCCAGGGCCACAAAATGTTCCTGAAGCGCGGGGCAGCGGCCCACGGCGTCGACGGTTTCCAGACCGCCGGGCATGAACTCCTGATCGGCTACTCCCAGGTTGCAGGCGAGTGTTTCCATAGGCACTTTATGACCAAAACCGTGCACCATGAACAACGCCTCGGGATGCATGTCTTCCGTGGTACGGACGCGTACCAGCGCCTGCGCGCCGTCCGCCGCGCGCAGGACGGCCAGTTCTCCGGGGCGGAGATCCAGGGCGGCCGCGCGGTCCGGGTGAATCCAGGCGGCGTTTTCCGGCATCAGACTGTGGAGGCGGGCGTTGTTCTGGGTGTGCCCCTGGGTGTGCTGCGCCACCCGTCCTGAAATCAGGCGGAAATGTCCCTTGGGAGGGACGGCGGGCGAGGCATAGCGCCGCAAGACGTCGCATCCGGCTTCCCGCCAGGCGTCGGGAGCGCATGTCAACTTTCCGGAGGGCGTGGGGAACGGATCCGCCTTTCCCAGAACAGCGTCCGGCAGATCCACATATCCGGCGGCGAAATCTTCTTCCGTCAGCCCCGTGCCTTCCAATTGCCGTTGCCAGATATCTTCGATCCGGGTGAAATGGAGCTTGTCCAGTCCCATGTGCCGTGCCAGTCCGGTGGTGATTTCCCAGTCGGCGCGCGTATCGTGCAACGGAGGAACAACGCGGCGGCGCATCAGCAGTCTGGGAGGCAGGCCCGCCTGAAAAAACAGCGGACTGTCTCGTTCGAGATACGTGGACATGGGCAGCACCACATCCGCATGCCAGGCCGTATCCGACCAGGAAAACGTGACGCTGACCAGCAGTTCCAGTTTTTCCAGCCAGGTGCGCAACGTCCGGGGATCGGGCAGGGCGGAAAGCGGATCATGGCGGAAAGCCACATAGGCTCTGACGGGATAGGGGATGTCCGTTTTCACGGCGGCGAGAGCATGCTGCAACAGACCGGAACCGGGAGCGAAACAGGGAAATTTCCACCCCACGCCGTCGGCTCTGCGTTCCCGCGGGGCCGGGTACAGGGATTCCAGGGCGGCAAGGGGGGAAGCCGCCGCAAGCCGCCGCAAGCCGCCCGCGCTGTCCATGCTCCCCAAAAGCGCGTTGATGAGATAGGCCGTGCGGCAGATCATGAACGATTGCGTGTAGCGCGAGGCCATCCAGCCGGGGTGCCAGATCACGGCCGGAGCGGCTTCGCGCAGTTGCCGCGCCAGAGAGATAATGCTCTCGGCGGACAGGCCGCACTCCGCGGCGGCCCACTGGGGCGTGTACGGTTCGACAAAACGGGCCAGCGCGTCGAAGTCCTCCATACGGGCGGCCACATCCGCGGCGTCGTACCATCGCTCGCGGATCAGTGTATGGATGACGGCCAGATTCAGCGCGTAATCCGTGCCCGGACGCACCCGAAGGAACGTGTCCGCCTTGCAGGCGGTGACGGAAGCGCGCACGTCGACGACGGTGAGGCGGCAGCCCGCATCCATGGCGTCCAGAACGCTGTTCACTTCACGCACGTCCAGCGATTCAAAAAGATTGCGGTTTTGCAGAACCAGATGGCGGCAGCGCCGATAGTCGTAGAGGAATCCGTGATGATCGCTGCCGCCCAGGGAAAACGCGGCCTGATCGACGTTGTGGGCGCAGGTGGTCTCGTGCGTGCAGTAGTTGGGCGATCCCAGTCCGCGGACAAGCGCCTTGTTGAGATCGCTGTGCGGTCCTGAGCGCTCGGACCAGAGCAGACTTCTGCCGCCGTGCGCGGCCAGGATGCCCCGCAACCTGTCGGCCACATACGCAAGCGCTTCATCCCAGTCCGCTTCGCGCC
>CASQEL010000329.1 GCA_949427775.1 uncultured Desulfovibrionaceae bacterium | reverse complement strand
ATGCATGCCGCAACCATAGCGCAGCCTTTCAAGTACCGCATACATATCCCTCCATGAAATGCCTCGCCTGTTTGTGCCTCAAGCCGCGAAACATTTCAAGATGTCTTGCGCCAAAAACCATTTTGAGGCAAAACACAAGCTTCCGGGAACAAGGAGCGCACCCCCTATGGATTTTACTGGTACTGCCATTCTTCAGTGGATACAGGATGTATTTTCCGCGGACAACGCCGTAGTGCAGCAACTGGCTGACGTTTTTTCCCCGAACGGCACGATGCCGCAGTTATGGCTGGACCTGACCGGCGTTGTTCTGCCTTTTGCCGCGCTGTTGATGCTGGCCGGGCTGCCGGTCTTGTGCGTCGCGGGCGAAACGTTGGCCGTGACGCGTCAACGCAGTTTTTACGACAAGGGGGGCCGCCAACTGGCAAAACTGGCGACAGGACTGGCATGGCTGCTTCTGGCCGCGGGAAGCGTCATGGCGTATGTGCGCCTCGGCATGCCCATGGTCTTCACGCTGCCGCCGTTGCCGGACCTGCTCTGCTGGACACTCTTGGCAGCGTATACGCTCTGCATTACTCTGTACAGCGCGCTGTGGCGCATGTTGCGTTCCTGGCCGATATCCCGCCGCCTCCTGGGCGGCGTGACCGCGGCGACAGGTTTCTGCGCCGTGTACGCGGCACTGCTCGTCATGGAATCCGATGCTCTGGCGCTCCAGGGCATCCCCCATTCTCCCACCCTGCCGGATATGCTGTTGCTTACCGAGATGTCGAGTGTCCGGAATGCGCTGCCGTATATCCCCTTCCTGGCGCTGAGTCTGGCCGGAGGCATGGGCGCGCTCTGGTTAATCGCCCGCCGCCACCGGGATGACTATGGCCGTGATCATTATAACATTATGGTCCCCTGGTGCGCCCGCTGGGCACGCAACGCATGGTGCCTTGTCTGGCTCGTATTGCTGGTCTGCAGCATGAACGCTCTCCATGCCGCCTGGCAGACGCAGGGACAATTGTCCCCCCGGCTTGGCGTGGAAACAGCGACGCCTCTGCTCCTCTGGATTCTTCCCGCTCTCCTCTGGACGCCGACGCTCAAAAGCGCCGTCCCTCTGCGTCACAAGATTACGCCGGCACTGGCGTTGCTTCTGGCCATGGGCTTTCTCGTTCCCGTGTACATGAGCGTGCTTGATATCGCCGTATAGCGCTATTTTTTCCCGGCGTACTGCTTGCGCCATTCATCCAGAAACAGCAGGCTGGTTTCCAACCCCGTCAGCACCCCGGTCTGCTGCCGCAGCCGGACGATACAGTCGTCGAAAGACGCATCGGCGGGCAATCCCAGTCGCTCCAGCAATACCGTCACCTCCCGGCGCATCGTCTCGGGCATGTCCGGAGGAAAATCCCCGACGACACGTTTGCGGGGCCAGTCTGTTTTGACCCGGCGCACGAAGTCCACCAGCGTCCGCATCCGGTGCTGATAGGTATGCTCTTCCACCGCCCGCGTCCGCGCTCTGGCGGCATAGGCGGCCCGCTCTTCAGGACGGTCCATGAAGTAGTCTATTTTTTCCAGCAAATCCGGCACGTCCGAAAACGTCGCCAAGGCATCTTCCGCAAACAATTCCGGCATCAGGGTTCGCCGGTCCACCAGCTGGAATGCGCCGATGGAAGCCAGCTCAAAGGTGCGGGGATTGACGAAATCCCCTCCCGGCACCAAATCGCGGCACTGCACGCTGGAATGGAGATTGAGATTGATACGCGTGGCGTTGTAGATTTTGACGCACTCTTCCGGCGCAATACGAGCCCCGCCGTTTTGCAGATTCCGAGCCAGCAGGGGTTCATCCTCCCACTCCGTCCCCCAAATCTTGAAATTCCTGTGCGCCAAAAGACGAAATGCCACCCGACGGTTGGGATACCCCGCGCCAAGAAAGCTGATGTCCGCACCGTACTTGCGCTGCTCAGCCGGAGAAAGCGAAAGCGGCGCATGAAACTCCGGCAACGCGGCCATGGGCAGGTACAGAGCGTGCGGCTGGCCTGCCCGGGTCAGTTCCGAAAGAAACGGTTCCTTCTGAATGACGGCGAACACATCATACAACGGCGCGAAAGCCCGCCAATAGGTGAACACCTTGTAATCTTCCACAAACCACATGGCGGTGGCCACGCCCTCGCGGGACAATCGCTGCAACAGCCGACGACTCATGGGAGCCTGCGCCAGGGCCAAGACGAGATCAGGCTCAAAGGTTTCCACCTGAGCCAGAATGGCCTGGGAAACCACCTGCAGAAATCCGCTTTCCAGATGTTCCAATCTGTCCGTCGTGACGTTGAGTCCCCGCAGCGCCGTGAAGGCGCCATGAAATCCCGGCGCATCGAAGCGTTCCACAAGATGCCCCAAATCGCGAAGCGCGCGCACGCAATACTCCCCCACAGGCAGGGACCCCCCGTACATGGGCAGCACAACCAAAATCCTCAATCGTTCAGCTCCCATCAAAAACATCCTTTACAGAAGTCTGTCGGCGGACAACACCGATTGTGAATGAACACGGTCGGCAAGGGGGGGAAGCATCCAGTCTCCCTCATCATACAGCGTCGCAGCCAGAACGGAGGCCGCGTCGCCGCTCTCCCGCAGCGGAAGTATTCCCAGATATTCTCCCACCAGACGCCGCAAGACGGCGCGACGACGACTGTGGACATCTTCTCCGGCCACGCATCGCCATGTACCGCCCAGCCCATCCTGCACGGAAGAAAACAGCGCCATGTCCGACGGCAGCGTAATCTCCTCCGGATGATGGCGCGGCTCTCCGGAGTCCGGCAGCGACCCGGCGTCA
>CASQEL010000328.1 GCA_949427775.1 uncultured Desulfovibrionaceae bacterium | reverse complement strand
CGGCATGCCCTGCCGCCGTGTCACCTGCTAGCACACAAAAGGCGGAAAGGCAAAATTCCAGCCAGGGTGCGCCTTGTATCCCCGCCCTGAAGGGCGAGGTCTTACGCGCGTTGGGTAAAAAATACGGCTCCGCCCTGATGCATGATGCCATGGAGAATATCCGAAAGGCCCTTTTCAGGGCGGAGCCGTTGTGACACTGCGTTTGCCCAAAGCCGGGCAGGGCAAAATCACCTGAAATTGCAATATATTGAAATTATTTAATAATGCAGGGTTGATCATTGAATTTGGCGCGTACATTTTCTTTGTAATATCATCGTGTTACCAAATTAGATGATTTTGCCCTGCAAAGCCGGGCCCGCACATTGACAGGCCCCCGCGTCTGCGCCTAGTGTTCCGGCGATGCATGTCGGCGCCGCAGGGAATGTTTTCTGAAAAGGAATGTCCCCGGCTTAATAGGGAATCCCGTGCGAAACGGGAGCGGGCCCGCCGCCGTAAGACCCGGGAATGTTTTTTTCCCAGCAAGGCCACTGGCAACGGGAAGGCCGGAAAAAAACGGGTCAAGCCGGAAGACCTGCCGCATGTGCGCCTCCGCCGCCGGGAGTGTCCGGATGCGGAGAGACGGGGATGGAATATCCCGCGTCCCCGGCAACGGGTTTTTGCCGGACAGGACGGAGGAAAAAACGGGTCTCCCTCCGCAACTACAGGTTGTGGAGGGATTTTTGTTTATATTTTACATTGTTATGAAATAATGCCGGACATATCCTTCACCTTGCCCCAACGCCTGCGCGGCCGATTGATGTTGATCGCGGCCGTTCTCGTCTGCCTGGCGTCTGTGCCCCTGGCCTGTCTGCCCGGCCCGTTGCCCCTGCCCGCCGCCGAAGTCTGGCATCTGCTGGGCGTCCGGCTGGGCGTGTTTTCGGCGGAAGGCGCGGACGCGGCCCGGTTACTGGTGGTGGGGGACATCCGGCTGGCGCGGGTCGTGCTGTCCCTGCTCTGCGGCGGCGCGCTGGCCGTGGCCGGGGTGGCGCTTCAGGGAGTGTTGCGCAATCCGCTGGCCGATCCTTTCACCCTGGGCATTTCCGCCGGAGCGGCTTGCGGAGCCGGTCTGGTCATCGCCTTCGGCGGGGGGCCGGCCCTGGCCGCGCACTGGGGATTTTCCGGCGGGCTGGTGTCCGCCGCGGCCTTTGCCGGAGCGCTGCTGGCCCTGGGGCTGGCCCTGTGGCTGGGACGTTCCGGCGGAAGTTTCCGGCGGGAAAATGTTATTCTGGCGGGCATCGCCGTGGCCACATTTCTGGGGGCCGTCGTGGCCCTGATCAAGGCCCTGAACGAGGAGTCCGTCACCAGCATCGTGTTCTGGATCATGGGCAGTTTTCAGGGCCGGGGCTGGGACAGCGTGCCCCTGCTGCTGGTTCCGCTGACCCTGGGGCTGCTGCTGGTGGTTGCGCACTGGCGCGATCTCGACGTGCTGGCCCTGGGCGACGTTCAGGCCGCGCAGTTGGGCATGCGTGTGGGGCGGGTGCGCCTCTGCCTTCTGGCCGGAGCGAGCTGCATGACGGCGGGCTGCGTGGCCGTGGCGGGGGTTATCGGTTTTGTGGGGCTGGTGGTGCCGCACATCCTGCGCCTGGGCATGGGCGCGGCGCACGGCCCCCTGCTGATCGGCGCGTGGTTCGGCGGCGGCGCGCTGCTGCTCTGGGCCGACGTGCTGGCGCGCAGCGTGTTGTCCGGCGGGCAGGAGCTGCCCGTGGGCGTGGTCACGGCCTTGCTGGGCGGGCCGTTTTTCGCCCTGCTGGTGCGCGGACGCGAGGACGGGCCATGATTGTCTGTCGGGAGCTGCGCGCCGGATACGGCCGCCGCGAGGTGCTGCGCGGCGTGGATTTTCAGGCCGGGAGCGGGGAAACCGTGGCCCTGCTCGGTCCCAACGGCAGCGGCAAGACCACGCTGCTGCGCGTGCTCTCCGGGGTGCTGCGTCCGGGGGGGGGGACGGTGCTGCTGGGCGGAAGCCCGCTGGAAGACTGTTCGCCGCGCCGTCGGGCGCGACAGGTGGCTGTGGTGCCCCAGCGCACGGAAGACCTGCCGCGCCTGAGCGCGGGGGAGCTGGTGCTGGGCCGCTATCCCTATCTCTCCTGGCTGGGAAGGTACGGCGCCGGGGATCATGCGGCCGCGCGGGCCGCCCTGCGCGCCACCGGGGCCGCCGCTCTGGCGGATCGTCCGGTGCGGGAGCTCTCCGGCGGCGAGCTGCAACGGGTGCTCCTGGCCCGTGCCCTGGCTCAGGAGACGCCGGTGCTGCTGCTGGACGAGCTTTCGGCCGGGCTGGATATGGCGCGCATGATCGAGCTGTTCGATCTGCTGGAAACCCGTCGCGCGGCCGGGACATGTCTCGTGACCGTGATGCACGATCTCAACCTGGCCGCCCTCTACGCTACGCGACTGGTGGGGCTCAAGGCGGGGCGGGTGGTCTTTTGCGGGGCCGTCCGGGACGTTTTTACCGAGGAAATGCTGAGTGAACTCTATGAAATGCCTGTCCATGTGTTTCCCCATCCGGCGCTGGGGGCGCCGCAGGCTTGCCCCGGCCGCCGGACTGCGGGCGGCGCTGTTGCTGTCGGCGCTGCTGCTATGGCCCGTCGCTGAGGCCCGATCCACCGTTTCCGTCACTGACGATACCGGCTGGACGCTGACGCTGGAAGCGCCGGCGCGGCGCGTGGTGGCTCTGTACGGAGCACTCAATGAGCTGATGCTGTCACTGGGGCTGGAATCCCGTCTGGTAGGGCGTACCGCCGCCGATGCGGCGGTTCCGGCCCTGCGCCGCCTG
>CASQEL010000327.1 GCA_949427775.1 uncultured Desulfovibrionaceae bacterium | reverse complement strand
CGGCTTGAGCGGCAGCATCCGCAGTCTCCGCCGCGGAAACATCGGGCGATTCCGGCATGCTCCCAAAAGCCGCCGGCGCAATCTCTGTCCGGGATTCACACTCCACGACGACCGCAGCCGCCGGAAGTGGTTCATCATCCATGCAGGTCGCCGGAGGCAGAGGATCCATACGCACCTCCGGCAATGTCGTCGGCGGCACAGTGGAACGCTTCTCCGTCCGAAGTCTGTCGCGCAACGTGGAGAAATCCGGCAACGAAATATTGGGTAACGCCAACCGAGGGATGTTGGGGCGGGGGATGTTGTTGATGTTCAGATTTTTTTTGAGATACTCCCCGAAACGCTTGCCCAACGTCAACCAGGAAATATCGAACGACAGTTGTGTGGCGATGAGCAAAACAAAAAACCAGATCAACGCCGAACCGCCGGGACTGAAGTACAGGCAGGTATTTTCAAACAGCGCCCGTCCTACCATACCCCCGCCGCGCACATCGCCCAGGCCGAAATTCCAGGCCGCCCCGGCGGTGAGCAGACACAGCGTCAGCAGGAAATACCCGCACCAACGCCACCACAACAATTCAAAGGCGACGGACATGTACCCTATTCCCAGCGCACCGAACACCAAAGGCCAGATAAATGCGGCAAATCCAAAGATATCTGCAAGAAATCCAGCGAGATACGCCCCAAACAACCCAGCCTTGTTGCTGACGATCACCTTGCCGCTGACCACATGATTCAAACTGGGATCATTGACATTGAACGTCAGCAGGCTCAACAGCACCAGCAAACCCCAAAACAACAGAAGAAGCCCGAAAAGTTCGCGCGCGAGCTTGTGACCGTCCGTACCGCTAACCTCCCCGCAGATATGATCTGCCCGGAACTACCGCAAAAAATATTGAAGCCGCCGGTTCCCACAGGTTGCGGCGCCTGCGGGAACCGGACAGGGGCACGCTTATTCCCGCCCCAGGTATTCCTTGGTGCGCGTGTCTACCTTGACCCTGTCCCCGATGTTCACGAAGATGGGAACCTGAATCGTTATGCCGGTTTCCAATTTGGCGGGCTTGGTCACGTTGCTGACCGTGTCTCCCTTGGCGCCGGGTTCGGTGTCCGTCACTTCCAGCACCAGCGATACGGGAATATCAATATCCAGGGGCTTGCCGTTGTACAGCAGCACTCTGCATTCCTGAGCGTCTTTCAGGAATCCCGCCTTGCCGCCGGTGCTTTCCTCCTCCATATGCAGTTGCTCATAGGTCGTCATGTCCATGAAAACCAACTGTTCGCCCTCCCGGTAAAGGAACTGCATATCACGCGTTTCCATATCGGGCTTTTCCACTTTTTCACCGGAACGAAACGTCTTGTCCTGCACGCGACCATTGAGGATGTTGCGCAACTTGGTGCGCACCATGGCTCCACCCTTTCCCGGCTTGAAATGCTGAAATTCTATAATTTCAAAGGGAATTCCTTCAATTTCAATTTTGAGACCTTTTCTGAAGTCGGTGGTCGAATACATGCATCCTCCTGTCGTTCCTGATGTTTTTTATCTATCTTTTCCGCATCTGCGACCCTTCCCGCCGTCCGCCGTCGCAGGGATGGCTGTTTCGTTCCGCAACGCGGCACTCGGCCCATGCTTTCTTCCCGTTTGCTTTTTACGGACGCACAGGATAGGCTGACAGAAATCCTTGAACAGAAAATACTCCCTTATTAAAGAGGGATTGTCAATATTGAAACGTAAAGTGACACATTAAGGCATACTACGATGCGCTCTACTCTCCTGCTGGAAACCACGGCCTATACCCTGGATCAGATCGTCTCCTTGCCGCAGGCGCAGGTGGCTTTTGCCGGACGCTCCAATGTAGGCAAATCCTCGCTGGTCAACGCGCTGGCCGGGCGTAAAACTCTGGCCAAAACCAGCGCCACCCCCGGCAAAACGCGTTCTCTGAACTTTTATCATGTGGAACCGGACGATTTTTATATCGTCGATCTGCCGGGGTACGGCTACGCCCGTTGCAGCCAAAAGGAGCGAGAAGCCTGGGGCAGACTGATGGAACGTTACCTGACGACAGCTATGGGATTGAAAGCCCTGGTTCTTCTGCTGGACTGCCGCCTGCCTCCGCAGAAGCTGGATATCCATCTTGCCACATTCGCTCAGGAACATCGTATTCCCCTGCTGCCCATCCTCACCAAGGCGGACAAATGTTCCCGGCGCGAACGTGCCGAACGCCAACGAGATTGGCAACATCTTCTGGGGGGCATCCTTCCCCTCGTCACCTCGGCGCGGAGTCGCCAGGGGCTCGACGACGTCTGGGGGGCACTCAGGATTGCTGCCGGCTCAGCGCCCATGAACACTGAGGAGTCGTAATTCCCGTTACACAGAGGGCACCCTGTTTCTCCATCCCCATTCCTTGCCGAACATCCGGAGGACCGGCAGACCGTGAGCCCGCTTCGGGAACACGCGATGTACCGTTATACAACCTGTAGCGTTTTTTCCGGTTCCATGTGCACGACAATGCGCCCCAGCAGCGGCAGGCGCTGCCGCAGCAGATGTTCCAAGCGTACCGACGCATGATGCGCCTGTTCCACGGTGACATTTCCACACATGCGGCAATGGAAACACACGGACAGCGCCCCGCTTTCTCCCTCTCCCAAAATCCGGTACGCGATGAGCCGGTGGCAACCGGAAACGCCACGCATCTCTCGCATAATTTCCATCAACGCAGCCTGCAACTCCATCCGTTCCTGCGGCGTGGCATCCTGCACATGCGCTTCGCCGGAGCAGTCCTCCGGCTCCAGATGCGTAACCACATTCATGCCGGGCAACAGTTCC
>CASQEL010000326.1 GCA_949427775.1 uncultured Desulfovibrionaceae bacterium | reverse complement strand
GACTCTATCCTATTTTTGTAATTTACGAAACTTTTAATGTTTAGGGGTACTAGTACACAGAAACATCTAAAATTTCTGTGTACTAGCCGCCATGCGAGAGCATGGCGCGGCGGCGTAGTCGCCGTGAATGAGCCGAAAACCGCGTTTTTCGGCGAATGATCTTGACGCAAAATACGAAGTATTTTGTGTTATGCGGTACTAGAATTTTGAGTAATTGCTTTCCAGTAAGCTTTTGTCCCTTTTTATTCGGAAGGGGCACCTGAGCATACACTTTGCTTGACTATGTGCCTTTACTCCAAACTACAGGAGTTTTGTTTGTTGCCCATCCACGTTTGGAAGAAACGGATTCAGCATTTCGTTTCCGAGGTTTTTCACTGATATACGTTTCATCTGTTTTCACAAGAGCTTTAAAAGTCTTGTTCATGCCGGTGTTGCTCATAGCCTCATGATTTTTTGTGCAACATCCTTCTCACGTTCACGTTGGTTTGCTGAAATACCCCTTTCTTGCCATTTAGAAACAAGTGCATGGCATAAAATCACTTTCGAAGGTCAGCATCTGACTTTTCGAAAAGTAAGTTGACGCCGCGCGTGCTGCAGGGCAAACTATGGCGTTTCGCAACGTTCCCTGGAGTATGCTTTTATGAAAGACGAACGCGGTCTGTATTACTTTCCCCAGCCCGGCAATACCAAAGCCCGCGTCTATGTGCGTCGCGGCGTCGACGGCGGCGTGGAATTCCGCCTCTGGCAGGAGGATCATCCGGAGGTATGGGAAAAGCACCAGTGGCTGCCCACGGATGTATTGCGCAACGCCGCCCGGCTGTATCGGGCGGAAAAACGAGGCCCGAATAACGGCGCGGCCGACCCGTTGCGGCTCTACGACGAGAGCGTCGCCCGCGCCCTGCTCGGGGAGGAAGAGCGGTGACGGGACGCTGGCTCACCGCCAACAAACATATTTTCGTGCGCGATCTGGTGCGCGACTACTGTCATGTCTGCGCGGCCCTGGACGAACAGAACCGCCGTTTTGCCCAGGCAGGCACCATTTCTTACGCCGTGCTGCGGGATCTGCTCGGAGAAGCCATCCGCAAGGGGGTGTTCTGGCGGCTCAAAGATACCGCCCATCATCTGTTCCGCACCGTATCCGACGATGTGGAAGACGCGGGCGACGGCATTCTGCTCTGGCAATACTCCAGTGAAAAAACACCGGACGGTTTGGTCCATCAGAACGCCATCGATGCGGTGCTGGACTGGTGCATCGGTTACGCTTTCCATGAATGCGTCAAACTGAAGGAAGACGCATTTCAACACCAGCACTACGCCAACCGGCTGGTCCAGATGAGCGGCCGCGTGGGCGGTTACGAAAATACCCTGCTGCCCCTGGCGCCCCTGGTAGATCAAACCCGAGAAAGCACGGGGCGGGAATTGAAGCGGATTCTGCATGTGCTGGATCACGGGCGCGCACTGCTCGTCCGGTATCTTCAGAATCACGGGGACAACCGGCAACTGGCCCGCTTTTTGGTGACGGAGAAGGCTTTGGTGCGGCGCGCCTTCGGCGCCCAATATGCCGGTCTGCTGGAAGCGCTGTACGGCGCGGACGGCGAACGACTGTACCTACTGGCGGCCGAAGCCTGTCTTGAGGGAGGACGCCCGGAACGGGCGCTAAAAATTCTGGACGACGCCGCGCTGCCTCCGGTTCCCGGTTCCGAAGCGGAACGGCTGCGGCGTCTGGCCGAAACGTCGGGGAGTTGAACGCCTTGCCGTTGTTCCGAAGAGTAAAGAACCCGTCGGCGCCCGAGAGCGCATGGCGCTCCGGCCGCGGGACGTCCCTGTTGTTGATTCTGTTGCTGGCGCTGTGTCTGGTGATATCCGGCTGCGGCAGCCGTTCCTGGCGCAAGGGCGGCACTCCGGGCACAAAACCCTATACCGTACGCGGCAAAACCTACTACCCCCTCAAATCCGCCCACGGCTTTGTGGAAGAAGGCGTGGCCTCCTGGTACGGCCCCGGTTTTCATGGCCGGAAAACAGCCAACGGCGAACGTTACAATCAATATGCCATGACGGCCGCCCACAAAATTCTGCCCCTGGGCACTACCGTCACCGTGACCAATCTGAGCAACCGCCGTTCCATCAGCGTGCGCATCAATGACCGAGGCCCCTTTGTGGACGACAGGGTCATCGATCTGTCCAAAGCGGGAGCGGAAAAGATCGGCATGATCGGCAAAGGCACGACCCGCGTGCGCATCGAATCCGTCGGCGCGGTGCCCGGCATCCGTGACAACGGGGACATCGAAGGCGCGTTCTTCGTACAGGTAGGCGCTTTCGCCGTTCTGGACAACGCGCAGAAACTGGTGCGCCGTCTGCAAGGCAACGGATTCGCCGCCCGTTTCGTCCGCAATGAAAGGACGGAGCTCTGGCACGTCCAGGTAGGCCCGTGGAACGACTTATTCACCGCCCAGAAGATGCTTCCCCGCATGGTTCGGGAGTTCCGGGGAGCCTTTGTTGTGGGAGACTGAGTTCCTTGCGCCGGGGACGGGCTTCCGGCGCAGGATGCCGCCGCTCCGACAGCGGGTTCCGACTTCGCATGCTTTACAATCAGTGTTTTAATGAGGGCTGCCCCTGGAGCAGATTCGCTGTATTTTTTTACAACGTCACAGCTGAAAGGCCCCCTCGCTCCGGCGTGACACAGCGCAAATAGAGTGCGCTTATACCTCTACGGCGGCCGACTGCTCCCGCAGTCGGCAGAGTATTTTCAAAGGGAACATACTCTAGCACATAAAAACATCTAAAGTTTCTGTGTACTAGTGGGCTGTCATTCTATAAATATCGGATAG
>CASQEL010000325.1 GCA_949427775.1 uncultured Desulfovibrionaceae bacterium | reverse complement strand
AAAGCCTTACAGGCGCATATGAAGAACCCCCGGCTATGCCGGGGGGTTCCTTTTTATGGCTTTAGCCAGTTGAAGGCGCGTAGCGCCTGAAACTGTAAACCACCCGCTGTCGGATGTCCGATTGACGCACCCCCTTCGGATTTGGGAATTGCAACTCCCATGACCGGTGGCGGCATATACTCGCCTGTCAGCAATACCTCATTGACAGGGGGCTGACCCTAGTATCGCATAACACAAAATACTTCGTATTTTGCGTCAAGATCATTCGCCGAAAAACGCGGTTTTCGGCTCATTCACGGCGACTATACCGCCGCGCCATGCTTTCGCATGGCGTCTAGTACACAGAAACTTCAGATGTTTCTGTGTACTAGCCCAGCGCTTTTTTGGCGGCGTCCAGCGCGGCCGCGTAGTCGGGTTCCTGGGTGATTTCCGGCACGACATGGGCATACACCACGTCGCCCTCGCGGTTTATCACAAAAACGGCGCGGGCCAGCAGGCGCAACGCGGGGATCAGCACGCCGTAGCTCTTGCCGAACGCGGCGTCGCGATGATCGGACAGGGTTTCCACGGCCTTGATGCCCGCCGCGCCGCACCAGCGGGCCTGAGCGAAGGGCAGGTCGCAGCTCACGGCAAGAATGCGGATGTCGTCGGAAAGAGCGGCGGCTTCCTTGTTGAAACGACGTACTTCCGTATCGCAGACGCCCGTGTCCAGCGACGGCACCGTGGCGACAATCAGCACTTTGCCCGCATAATCCTTCAGCGTGCGGGGATTCAAGGCAGTATCCAGCAGCGTGAAGTCGGGAGCCTTCCGCCCCTTTTGGACCGGAGCGCCTTCCAGATCCAGGGAAGCGCCATGCATAGTGACTGTATTCATGATAAAAACTCCGTTTGTTGACGTATGGTTGCATGTGTGCGGCGTAAAAAACCGTCTATTGCATAACGGATCGCCGCGCTCCCGTCAATGAGAATAATTCTTACTAACCGGACGGAAAGCGCCATTTGCGGCCCGGAGCGGCGTGCGGGGAAAATACCGCCATCGGAACGACGCGCCGCGGATCGCCCGGTCGCCGTGCGGGGCTGACGCATCGTAAAACGTAACGCATTGTTTTTACTGGCGGGGAGTTTCAAGATTTTTGACGGCAGCAAAACGGATAGGCATAATGGCAACAGGTACAAATGAGATGCGTCAGCCCCGGGTCCCCGCGCAATTGTACTTGCCTTTTGCTGACAGGGTGTTTATGCTGCTTCGCTGCCGTCAAGGCGCCCTCATAGGGTCGCCGCACTCGACGAGCGCAAGCGTTTCGTCGGCTCATCCTGTCTGAAATTCAATTGCTTTCCGATATATGGAGGAAGATCATGAGCAAAGAATGCGATTTCTGCGGCAAAAAGCCCCAGGTCGGCAACCTTGTCAGCCATTCCAACATCAAGACCAAGCGCCGTTTCAATCCCAATCTGCAGAAGGTGCGGCATCAGTTCCCCAACGGCACGGTACGCACGCTGGTCGTCTGCACGCGCTGCCTGCGTTCCGGCGTGGTCAACAAGCCTGTCGCCAAAAAGCAGGCCTGAAACCGCGCTACGCGGTGTTTTTGTCCGCCCGCCGCGCCGGATTCGCTTGTGTTTCGGCCATTGTCCTGCAATGGCCCGCGCTAACCAGGCGTTTTTTCAGGTCGGCGGACAGCAGTTGCAACGTATCGGTAAAATCTTCGGCTCGACGCCGTTCGTGACGTGAGCATCGCAGCTGTATGTTGCAGCAAAAGCCCCGGTGGGTTAACCTGCCGGGGCTTTTGCCTATATCCCTTATACAGGCGCTGTCGGCACGATGCCGCCGCGCCCCGCGAGTTCCCTATGCCCCGAGTTCCCCATCGTGTACGTTTCCGACCCGGCCGTCTGCTGCCGTTGCGCCGCCGTCCCCGGAGCGCGCCGCGCTTCTGGCGCGGCGTGGACGACGGGAGGGAACGCCGACCGTCGTACCGCACGCTCGGATATTGGGAGCTGGTCCTGCAATCCCGCAATATTCCGCATGTGCTGGTGCGTTGCGGCAGGTATGACGTGCTGTATGTGCCGCCTCTGGCGGAAGGCGTGGCGCGCGCGGAACTGGAGGGGTTCAGCGCTGAAAGCGAAGCGCCCCCGCCGCCGCGGCCTCTGCCGCCGCACCCGGCGGGCAACTGGGCCGTGTTGGCCTTTTTGGGGCTGCTGTGCTGGCACGGTCTCCGTATGGGGTGGTGGCCGTCATGGGGGCCGGATTCGCCGGAACCCTGGATGAACGCCGGAGCGTTGGACGTGATCCGGCTGCGCGTGCATCACGAATGGTACCGGGTCGTCACGGCATTGACTCTGCATGCGGACAGTCGGCACCTGCTGGGCAATATGGCGTTCGGCGCGGTGTTCCTGACCCTGTTGTGCCGTCGCGTGGGCCTGGGGGCGGGTGTATTTCTGACCGTGGCGGGTGGCGCGGCGGGCAATGCCTGCAACGCGCTGTTCCGGCCCGTTTCCTTTGTCAGCCTGGGATTTTCCACCGCATTGTTCGCTTCCGTGGGGGCGTTGTCCGGCTCTCTGGCTCTGGAGCATCACCGGCGGCGGGGCAAGGGGCGGCGCTGTTGGCCATGTTGGGCACGGAAGGCGAACGGGTGGATTACGCGGCCCATATCTGGGGGTTGCTGGTGGGATTCGGCCTGGGAGCCGCGGCGCAATACCGGCGCAACCGGAAGGAATTTTCCCCGGCGGCGCAGTGGATGCTGGGGTTGGGCGCTCTGGTCGGAACAGCCCTGTGCTGGCGGTGGGCGCTGTAACATCCCTCTCCCGACAGAAAAAAACACCGATGCGCCCTAAAATC
>CASQEL010000324.1 GCA_949427775.1 uncultured Desulfovibrionaceae bacterium | reverse complement strand
CAGCAGACAGCGGAGGAATCAGCGGCCTCATAGCCCTTGCTGAAGCCCAGCACATAGCTGTAGTCGTCGATTTTCGGCACAGGCATGTTTTTGGGCGGAATGTTCACGAAGTTTTCTGCTGTTGCGCTCATGATCTTCCCCCCGCGCCGGAAGTTCCGGCCAGCGTCAGCACACGGTTGACGGGATCAACGCGCAACACGGCTTGCGGCTGAATCTGCCAGGCGATGTCTTCCAGCAGTTCATGCGCTGGACGGTTCAGGCTATGCACCACAATGGACATGGCTTGCGCCGAGGGAGCGCCGGTTTCCCGGTAGCGGTAGCCGAGTTGCAGGCAGATGGCCTTGAGCGCCCCGGACGCTTCGCCAGTCCAGTCGATGGAAACGCCTTGCGCCAGAGAAGGATCGGCGGGCGGCAGCAACGGCTGCATCCCCTGGCCGCGCAGTCGGGCGAGCATGGCGAGTTCGCCGTGCGCCTGTTCCGCCGCCTGCCCAAGCGTGGCCGAGACAAAATCGACCGATGGCGGAACCAGAGGCGTGGCCTTTTCCGCACAGGCGGCAAGAGCCAGACAGGACACGATCAGCAGGGTTTTGGGTATCACGATGATTGCTCCTATTTATAAGGTAGAAGGTGAAAACAGACACGCCCCTGCCCGCTATGAAGGCTTGCGGAAACGCAGCAGCCAGTGGCACAGCGGCGTAAAGTGACGGTTTCGCAGAATGGAAATGCGCCAGAGCGTTGTGACAACGCCAAGCAGACAGGGAGGCGTGACACAGGCCAGCGACAGGAAGGAAACCGGACTGTGCGACCATGCCGCCGCGATAAGGCAGGCCAGCGCCGGAGCGAGAAACACCAGCAGACGCAGGCGCAAGGCCGAGATGACGCCGAGAAGCTCCGCGTCAGTCATGCCCCAGGCCGCAAGCACGAGGTTGAAATCTTCTTCCAGCGCGGCCTGTTCCTCTGCCGCGCGGTGACGCCGGAACGTGGCCATACGGGAGCGGAAACCGGAACGGAGTTCCGCCAGATGCTGGCGGGATTCACCGGCGACAGCCACAATACTTGAGAGGGAAGCAGGCGTTTTCATATCAGCTCCTGAAATGCTTTTCCGTCAGGCCAGCGCCGGGCTGTTTCCATTGCCGTGACAAATCGCCGCGCAGTTCCCTTGCGCCGTGTGCCCCGGAACTGACGGCATTGGTGGAACCGACAAAGACGTTTTTCACGCCCGCCTGATCCTCCTTCTCGCCAAGGGCATGGAACTGCTGGCCTATCCAGTTGGTGACGTGTTCGGGCAGGTAGTGAATCAGGGAAAAGAACTTGTTGGCCGTCATGATGACCACAATGCCCAGGATGACGAGCATGGAGAACGTGCCGGTGATGCCGATGATCTTGGTCTGCATGGTTCCACCGACAAACATCTCAAAGCCCGCGCCGAGCATCCGTCCCACCACATTCATGAGGATGACGGCGGCGAAGAATCCGCAGACCATAAGCGGCGGACGAATGAGAATGCCAAGCAGAAGAAAGTACCCCCGTTTGCCGTGCTGACCCGCCGCGCCCTCGCCATCGGGCAGAGCATGAGCGCAGAGCCAGAGCGGAGCCGCGACCAGAGCTTCCACCACCAGAATGATCCAGCCCACGAGCGCCGAAATCCAGCGGATGAACGGAATGGCGGGCAGATAATAGGCCAGTGCCAGCCCGTAGAGCAGGAGCGGCAGAAAGACCGTGAACAGGGCGAAGCTGATGTATTTGTCCAGATTGGGAATGGCCTTGCCCACAAGGGGCAACGCCTTGCCCATCGAGTGCGCCACGTCCACAACGCCGAGCGCCGAGGCCAGCCCCCAGGCCGAGCCGATGAGGTAATCCCCCACATTGGACACGGCCATGATGGGATCGCTGGAGGACAATTTTTCAATGGCTATGGGCAGAATGTTTCCGGCCACAAGCTGATTCAGCGTTGCCCGCAGCCAGTTGCGGATTTCATCAAAGGCCCTGCCTTCATCCGTCACGGACAGCGTTGCCGTGGTATCGGAAATGCCGCGCCGACTGGCGTAGGCGGTCTTGATGTAGTTGGCCACACGTTCTTTGGCGGCTTCATAGTCCCGCAGTCCGTGCATCAAGGCATGAAGTTCCGACACGGTGTATTCATGCGGATTGTAGGTAATGCCGGAGTACATGGCTTCACGTACCTCTTGGTTTATCCAGGCGATAGACCAATAGGACGAGCCTGCTGCAAACCAGCCGTAATGCGCGGAATTTTCCTTGAACTCGTTGAGCTTGCCTTGAAACTGCCCCTGTTGCGCGTAGCCTTGCACATCGGCCAGAATGGTCTGGTTGACAGTATTGGCCGCGTCATACAGGGCGCGAGGGTCAATGGAGGAAGCGGGCGTATCGGGATCGGCAAGCTGTTGCGCCAGCGGCGAGAGCGCGGAAACCGCCGCGCTCACGGCATTGACCTTGCCCCGACACAAAGCGTCACCTTCATCCACGCAGGCTACCGTGATGCTTCCCGCATTGCCGTTGAAGATGAATCTGTATTCCCCGCCGGAACGGAACCAGTTGCCGCTGTACGTCCACTCCCCGCCCGGCGTGATGTTCAGGCCGCGCCGCTCGTTCAGGTAGTATTGCAGCGTCAATGATTCCAATGCGCCGTTGCTGATGGCCGCGTAGTGGGTGACGTTCTGATCCGGAGCCTGCACGGTGAGCTGACCGCCATGCTCCACAAAGTAATCCGTTCCCAACTCCCAGACATAGTTGCCAAGATTGATGGAAAAGCCGATGCAGGCCAGAATCGCCACCTGAAAAAGCGACAGTCCCTTGAAAATGGGAGCCAGAGCGCCCATT
>CASQEL010000323.1 GCA_949427775.1 uncultured Desulfovibrionaceae bacterium | reverse complement strand
CAGCACGCTCGCGGGCCCGGGCCGGTCTGCCGGAGTCGCGCTTCAGCTTCTGGTCGCGCATCAAGCGCTGGGGCAAGGGACTGGGGCTCAACGAGGCCGTCAATTACAGCTTTGTAGGTCATAAGGATCTGGACCATCTTCAGTTGCCCGCCGAAGGCCGCATTTCGATCATGAATCCTCTGTCGGCGGAGCAGGATGCGCTGCGCACGGCCCTGGCGGCCGGACTGTTGCAGAACCTGCGGCACAACATCGCCCAGGGCAATGCCGGGCTGCGGCTGTTTGAACTGGCCCATATTTTCGAGGCCGATCCGGCGTCGGAAACCACGGCCCGCGAATCCGGACGGTTGGGTATTCTGTTGTACGGAGCGCGCTTCGACGCGGCGTGGCCGCAGGTGGAAGCTGATGCCGATTACAGCGATCTCAAGGGCATTGTGGAGCACCTGCTGCATTTTCTGCACCTGGGACCCGCATCCTGGTCGCGGGAAGCCGAACACCCGTTCCTGATGCCCTGCGTGCGCGTGGCGGTAGGCGGCGCGTCGGTGGGCATGCTGGGCCGCGTCAGGCCGCAACTGGCCGACGCCTTCCATGCCCGCAAGGACGTGTGGCTGGCGGAACTGGACCTGGAGGCGTTGCGCGCCCTGCACGACGCGGCCGCGGTGCGTTTCACCCCCTTGCCGGTGTACCCGCCCGTGCGGCGGGATATCACTGTGGCGGCCGGAAGCGCCGTGCGCGTGGAAACCGTTCTGGAGCATGTGCGCGGCATGAAACTGCCGCTGCTGGAAGACATTTGCCTCATCGATCTCTTTGAACCGGAGCAGTCGAAAGACCGTCGTCTGACTTTCCGTCTGACCTTCCGTCATGTCGGACGTACGCTTAAAGATGCCGAAGTGGACAAGGAACGGGAAAAGGTGGCGCAATCGCTGGCGAAGACTTTGGGCGTCAGCATATAGCTGATATGGGGGGAAGGAACACCGCCGCGGCGCATTCCTTCCCCCTTTTTGCAAGGGGCATTATGGAAGAGGATGCCGCATGACAGAAAAGACATACCGCATAGGCGAGGCGGCGGACATCCTGAATCTGAAGACCTATGTGCTGCGCTTCTGGGAAACGGAATTCCCCCAATTGAAACCTCTGCGAACGGAGAAGGGGCAGCGTCTGTACACGGAGCGCGATTTGACGCTGTTGCGCCGTATCCGGGAATTGTTGCACGAACAGGGCATGACCATCGACGGCGCGCGCCGCCTTCTGGCTGCGGAAGCCCGCGGCGGGCGGCGCGGCGCGGTTGTCGCGACAACTCCCGCCGTGGAGATGTCGTCGGAGATACGGGCCGCGACGCCCGCCGACGGCGCGTTGCGGGACACGCTGCGGGCCGTCCGCGCGGAATTGCTGCAACTGCGCGCGCTGCTGCTCCGACATGCCGCGCGTTCCTCTCATCGCAAGGATGAAAACATATGATTCTTTCCCCTTCGTTGCTCAGCGCCGATTTTGCCGATTTGGGCCGGGAACTGGCGGAATTGGAGGCCGCGGGTCTTGCCTGGGCGCATCTGGACGTCATGGACGGCCGTTTCGTGCCCAACATCACCTTCGGCCCGCCGGTGATCAAGGCGTTGCGGCGGCGCAGCGGACTTTTTTTCGACGTGCACCTCATGGTGGACGCGCCGGAACGCTACCTGGAGGATTTTCGGGCCGCCGGAGCCGACATGCTGGTGGTGCACGCGGAAGCGACTCTGCATCTCCAGCGCACGCTGGCGGAAATCCGCCGCCTGGGCATGCGGGCCGGGGTGGCCTTCAATCCGGCGACGCCGTTGGGGGCGCTGGAATATGTCGCGACGGATGCCGACATGGTGCTGATTATGGGCGTCAACCCCGGGTTTTCCGGGCAGGCGTTTCTGCCGACGACCTATGCCAAAGTGCGGGAGGCGCGGCGCATACTGGACGGACACGGCCGTCAGGATGTAAAGATCCAGGTGGACGGCGGGGTGGACCCCGACAACACGGCCGAGCTTGTGCGTTGCGGCGCCGACGTGCTGGTGTCCGGTTCCGCCTTTTTCGGCGCACCGCCGTATGCCGAACGGTTGCGGACGTTCATGAACGCCGCCCGGGACGGAAAATAAACACACATACCAGGGGACACACGATGCCGACTCGCAGGGAACTTGCCAACGCCATTCGGGTGTTGGCCATGGATGCCGTAGAACACGCCAAATCCGGGCACCCCGGCGCGCCTATGGGCATGGCCGACATGGCCGAGGCGTTGTGGCGGCATGGGTTCAAACACAATCCCGCCAACCCGCAGTGGGCGGATCGCGACCGTTTTGTGCTTTCCAACGGACACGCCTCCATGCTGCTCTATGCCGTGCTGCACCTGACCGGTTACGATCTGTCCATGGAAGACATCAAAAATTTTCGCCAGTTGGACTCCAAAACGCCCGGACATCCCGAATACGGCGTGACGCCCGGCGTGGAAACCACCACCGGCCCGCTGGGGCAGGGCATCGCCACCGCCGTGGGCATGGCTGTGGCGGAGCGCCTGCTGGCCGAATACTTCAATCGCCCTGATCTGCCCATTGTCAATCACCATACCTATGTCTTTCTGGGCGACGGCTGCATGATGGAAGGGCTTTCCCACGAAGCCTGTTCCCTGGCCGGAACCCTGGGGCTGGGCAAGCTCATCGCGCTGTATGATGCCAACGGCATTTCCATCGACGGCAAGATAGACGGCTGGTTCGCCGAGGATACGGCCGCCCGTTTCGAAGCCTACGGCTGGCATGTGGTGCGCGACGTGGACGGGCACGACGCCGCGGCGCTGGACGCGGCGCTTGATGCGGCGCGCGCCGCCACGGATCGGCCCAGCCTTGTCGT
>CASQEL010000322.1 GCA_949427775.1 uncultured Desulfovibrionaceae bacterium | reverse complement strand
AGGGCAACCTGCACCTCCAGACCGGACGCCTTGCCGAAAAAACGGCCCAGCTTTTCAAAACGGCGACGGGCGTACTTTTTCAGATGATCGGAAGGTTCAAAATTCTTGAACGTGAAGGCGATATTCATAAGGTTCCTCCTGGGTTCAAGGTTGCACGAAATTGTACGAACACGCAGCGGGGAAAATCAGAAATGTTCCTTGCGACGAGAGGAAGAAGGAATATTCATGGCCGTCCGATATTTCGCCACAGTACGCCGAGCGATATTGACTTTCAGATGCTCCTTGAGCATTTCACCGATGCGTTCATCGCTCAATGGTTCTTTGGCGTCTTCTTCACTGATGAATTTCTTGATAAGAGCCTTGACGCTTTCGGAACCGACCTGGCTGCCGTCATCCAATCCCAGGGCGCTGTTGAAGAAAAACTTCAGCTCGAATATGCCGTGCGGTGTTGCTACATATTTGTTGGTGGTGATGCGACTGACCGTGGACTCGTGCATGCCGATGTCATCGGCGATATCTTTGAGAATCAACGGGGCCAAACGCGTCACGCCTTCCTCGAAAAACGGCGTCTGATGCTTTACGATGCTCTCGACTACCTTATACAGAGTTCGCTGACGCTGGTAAAGACTTTTGATCAACCAGGAAGCGGAGCGCTGCTTTTCCGAACAGTATTCCTTCTCTTTTTCCGAGGCTCCTTCCAGACCTTTTTCATACAGCGAGGAAAGCTGCAGTTGCGGGAGCCCCTCCTCGTTCAAGAGAATGATGAACTCGCCGCCGAGTTTGTACACGAACACGTCCGGGCTCACGAAGGTAGGCTCCCCACCTCCGAAACTGGCTCCCGGCAAAGGATCAAGGCTTTGGATAATATCCAGATATTCCTTGAGTTCCTCCATGGTCAGACGAAATTTGCGCAACAACGGCTTGTAGCGCCTGGTTTCCAAATCCTCAAGATGTTCGCTGACCAGCGACACCAGGACGGGATCTCTGTCATAGCGCAGGCTCCGCAGCTGCACCATCAGACATTCGCGGGGATCCCGTGCGGCGACCCCCACGGGATCGAACATCTGGATTTTTTCCAGCACAGGAAGGACATCCTCTGCCGAAACCTCAGCCATGGCTGCGATATCTTCGATAGTGGCCTGCAGATACCCGGAAGAAGATATATTGCCGATGATGATTTCGCCGATATCCTTCTGCGCATCGGTCAATGGCGACAAACGCAACTGCCAGAGCAAATGCCCTTCCAGAGACGGCTTGGCGGCGTAGCGGGCTTCAAAAGGAGTAATGTCTTCGGCGGATTCCATTTCCCGCGACTGATTCAGTCGGGGCGTGCTGGCGAACTCCCCCAGATAATCTTCCCAGGAAGCGTCTTTGGCCAACTCTTTGTCATACACCTCGCCATTCGTCGCAGCCGCGGATTCCGTACGGTTTTCCGGCTGCTCCTGAGAAGACACATCCTCAACGGCTTCTTCAAGAAAAGGGTTTTCCAGTAATTCCCGCTGTACGGTTTCCACCAGTTCCACGCGGGAAAGTTGCAGGAGCTTGATGGCTTGCTGCAACTGAGGCGTCATCACCAGCTGTTGCGCCAGTTTGATCTGTTGGCGAAGTTCCAGTCCCATAGGCGCCTTGTGCGGAGAAGTTACGGGCTGCCGTTATCCTTACAAACCTTGTGCGGAAAAAAACATCGATGGATCCGTTGCGTCCAGCCCGGATTCGGATCTGCAGAACTCTTCCTTCAAGTATTGTGCCATAATCAACAAAAGTATGCAACCTCAGGCTGTCGCTTCCAAAAAAATATGTGTTGCGCCTCCCGGTTTTTATGGAAGGCAACACGGCATGCGGGAAAAATCCGGGGCGGAATCTTTCCTCTTCCACCCCGGAAAACAGTATGGAACGCTATCTGGCGGACGTGTCTTTGGCGGCGCGGATGAACCCGCTGAACAGCGGATGCGGTTGCATGGGATTGGATTTGAACTCGGGGTGGAACTGACAGCCGACGAACCAGGGATGATCCGGCAATTCCACTATTTCCACCAGAGTTCCATCAGGAGAAGTGCCGCTGAAAACCATCCCCTTGTCCCCCAGCTGCTCCAGATACGCATTGTTGAATTCGTACCGATGGCGGTGTCGTTCCTCCACTTTGTCCGCAGCATACGCCTCAAAGGCCCTTGTGCCTTCCTTGACGACGCACGGATACGCGCCCAGGCGCATGGTGCCGCCCTTGTCGCTTCCCGCGTCGCGCCGTTCAATGGCCTGCTTGCGGAAGTCGAACCATTCCGTCATGAGATATATCACCTTGTTTTTGCACAACGGATTGAATTCCTCGGAATTGGCGTCGGCGATGCCGGCCACATGCCGGGCGAACTCGATGACCGCGCACTGCATGCCGAGGCAAATCCCGAAGAAGGGAATATTGCACTCGCGGGCGTGGCGGATGGCCTCGATCTTGCCTTCCACCCCCCGGTATCCGAACCCGCCGGGCACCAGAATGCCGTCGCATCCGGCAAAAGCTTCGGCGGCGTTGTCCGCCGTCACGTCCTCGGAATTGACATACCGCAGATCCACGGCCACACGATTGGCGATGCCTCCGTGAATCAAGGCTTCGTGCAGACTTTTGTAGGCTTCCTTCAACTCCACGTACTTGCCCACGATGGCGATGGTCACACGCCCCTGCGGGTTCGCACAGTCGTGCACCAGTTTTTCCCAGGCTTCCAAATGAGCGTTGCGGGCGGGCAGGCGCAGCATGATGGCCACCTTCTGATCAAATCCCTCCTCGTAAAACTTCAGCGGCACTTCATAGATGTTGTTCACGTCCACGGAAGAAAACACCGCATCCTGATCCACATTGCAGAACAGGGCGATC
>CASQEL010000321.1 GCA_949427775.1 uncultured Desulfovibrionaceae bacterium | reverse complement strand
GGATGGTGGTATTTTCAGAAGGAGCCGCCGGTGTCCGGCGAGGCGGAGCCCCAGGTGAGCCTGGAAAAAAAGGTCCAGATGCTTACCATGCGCAACGTGCGTCAGTATTACGTTAAAAATGAAAAAATCGGTCAGGTTTTTGTGGTGGAAGGACAGGTGGTGAACGAGTTTCCCGCGCCCAAAGAGCTGATTGAAGTGGAAGCCGTCATCTACGACAAGGATAAAAAACCCCTGGCCGCCAAAACGCAGCTGGCGGGCACGTCGTTGTCTCTGTTCCAATTACAGGTGCTGGGCGAGAAAGAGCTGGAATCCATTCTCAACAACAACGTTGAAGTATTGACGAAGAACACCAATATTCAGCCCGGCGGTTCCGTGCCGTTCATGATCCTGTTTTACGCGCCGCCCCCGGTGGCGGAGTTCGGCGTCAGAATTATTGATGTTCGGGATGTGGAAAAACAGTAGCAGAAAAAGGCTTCGAGTCCGCGAGAAACGCTTCGGGGTTCGCGGTATGCGCAAGAGCAGGTCGGAAACACGACAAGGCGGAATCCGCCGGAAAAGATCGGCAGCAGCACAGTGATAAGGGGGAAGGAGAGCGTTGCTCTTTTTCCCTTTTTTAGGGTCAGCCCTCAGTAATCCGCCTGCCGCAAAGCCGCCTTTTCCCGTCCCGCGGCGTTGCAAGGCCGCCATTGACCTTGCGATATGTTCACTACGGTTTCGGCCAATGTTTGCCTTATGCCTTGCGGGCCGAAAAAATTCGGCTTTTCGCGGACGGCGTTGTAATGAGGGCTGCCCCTAACGACTCTGGAATATTCATGGCGAAAGTTCGGGAAACATACGTATGCGGCGCCTGCGGAGCGCGTACGCCGCAGTGGCGGGGACAATGTCCCGCCTGCCGGGAATGGAACACGCTTGCATTGGCGACGCTTCCCCGTGTGAACGGGGGAGGGAGCGCGCGGACTTCGTTGCCGGGACAGACGGCGCCTGTGCCGTTGGGCAGCGTCTCCGAGGAGGGGCATGAACCGTTCGGCACGGGCCTGGAAGCGTTGGACCGCGTGCTCGGCAAGGGCTTTGTGCCCGGTTCGGCCATTCTGGTGGGGGGAGAGCCGGGCATAGGCAAATCCACGCTGCTGTTGCAGGTGGCGGGCGCCGTGGCCGCCTCGGGACGCAGAGTGCTCTATGCCAGCGGGGAAGAATCCTTGCCGCAGATCAAGAGTCGGGGACAACGGTTGGGCGTGTTGCACGACAACCTGTTGGCTATCGCCACGTCTCGCGTGGAAGATTTGGCCGGACCGCTGGAAGAGGAACCGCCCGCGCTGCTGGTGGTGGATTCGGTGCAGACGCTCGCCAGCGCCGAGGCCGAGGGGTTGCCCGGCAACGTGAGTCAGGTCAGAGCGGTGGCCACGCAGTTGGTGGAGCGTTGCCGCGCCGTGGGCGCCACGCTGGTGCTGGTGGGGCATGTGACCAAGGAAGGCGCGTTGGCCGGTCCGCGTCTGCTGGAACACATGGTGGACACCGTGGTTTCGGTGGAAGGTGATCGGCGGCAGATGTTCCGGTTGCTGCGGGTGTTCAAAAATCGCTTCGGCCCCAATGAGGAATTGCTGGTTTTTCAGATGGCCCGGCAGGGCATGCGGATAGTGGAAGATCCGGCGACGTTTTTTTTGGGCGCGCGCGACGCTTCGCTGAGCGGCACGGCCGTAGTGATGGGAGTCGACGGGCATCGTCCCCTGGCGGTGGAGGTGCAAGCCCTGGTGACGCGCACCTATCTGGCCATTCCCCGGCGCACCGGGCTGGGGTTTGACGTCAACAGGCTCCATCTGCTGTTGGCTGTGCTGGAAAAGCGGCTTAAGCTCAATTTCGGTCAGGTGGATATTTATGCCAAGGTCGGAGGGGGAATGCGTCTGCAGGATCCCGGACTGGATCTGGCATTGGTGGCGGCTGTGCTGTCGTCGTTTTACGACATCCCTCTGCCGGAACGCGCCGTGCTGTGGGGTGAAGTCGATCTCAACGGGCAGATACGTCCGGTGGCCGCGCAGGATATCCGTTTCGGGCAGGCCCGCCGTCTGGGGTACGGGCCCATTCTGCATCCCGATGTGCGGCAGGGGGGCATTTCCACCGTTGTGGATTTGCAACAGAAACTGTTCCGCAAACGGTAACATCCTGACGATACAGAGAAATTTTTTTGGTATATATTTTGTATATAAATACTGTGGCATATCAGGGTTGACCGCCGGTCGCCCGTGCTTACCTTGAAAATGAGCAGTGGATATCATTATGACACGACCATATGTTGATCCCCGGGAAGATTCCGGACTTCTGCTGGATTCCGAGTTGCGGGAACCTCGCAGGTTTCGGGTGCTGCTGCATAATGACGACTACACGACTATGGAGTTTGTCATAGCCGTGCTGCGGGAAATATTTCACAAAACGCAAGAGGAAGCCACCGCCGTCATGCTGTCCGTGCATGAAAAGGGCATAGGCCAGTGCGGCGTATACACACATGAAATCGCGGAAACAAAAGTCACCCAGGTTCACACGCGGGCCAGGCGGGCCGGTTTTCCGCTCAAATGCACACTGGAAGAAGTGGAATGACGGAGAAGCCATGCTTGGCAAAAATCTGCAGATAGTTCTGAACAATGCCGTGCACGATGTGCGCCGCCGCCGCCACGAGTTTCTGACCGTGGAACATCTGTTGTTCGCCATGACCACCGCGCCGCAAGGCCGCATGCTCATTGAGGGCTGCGGGGCCAGCGTGCCGGTGCTGCGTGAGCAGCTGGAAGAATTTTTCCGCGCGTATATGGAACCTCATGGAGATGCCGCGCCGCCGGAAATCGTGCAGACCGAGGGTGTGCAGCGCGTGCTGGAAAATT
>CASQEL010000320.1 GCA_949427775.1 uncultured Desulfovibrionaceae bacterium | reverse complement strand
TATAGAATGACAGCCCACTAGTACACAGAAACTTTAGATGTTTCTGTGTACTAGAATATCCGCGGCCGCGCGGAGCAGCAGTTCGAGTCCGGCGGGCAGGGCGGCCTCGTCGAAGTCGAAACGCGCCGTATGATGCCCGGCCGCCAGATCCGCGCCAAGCAGGACGAAAACGCCCTGACCGCCTTCGGCTTGCATGGCGTCGAGCAGAGTGCCGAAATCCTCGGAGGCTCCAAAGGGCGCGTGTTCCACGATGCGCGTGAAACGGCCCGCGGCACGCGCCGCCGCGTGGATGCGGGCCGCCAGCTCAGGGCTGCCCCGTCCGCCGCGGGCTTGGCCGCGCAGCGTCGGGACGCAGGCGCAGTCGTGCATGGCTGCCGCGGCCTCCAGCACGCGCCGGGTCTCGTCTTCCAGTCGGGTGTTGATTTCCGTGGTCGCGCCGCGCGTCTCCAGCAGCAGTCGGGCCTGGCGCGGCGGGGTTCGCGGGTGTTCCCCGGCGTGCAGCAGGCCCGCGTTGATCCGCGTGGCTCCGTCGCCGTGCCGGGGCAGGGCGTGCAGTCCGAGAACGGCCGCGCAGGCCGCCTGAAGGGCGTCGCCGCCGGGCGCGGCTGTTGTGAACACGGCTTCCAGCTTGGCGGTGGCCAGAAAATCCTCGGCCGAACAGATCAGCGTGCCCGTGGCGTCGGCCCGCAGCCCCACATGCAGACCCAGCAGATGGGTCACTCCCTCCAGCGCACCGGCCTCCAGCATGGCCCGCGCGCCGCGCACGCCTTCCTCGGCGGGCTGCAGCAGCAGGCGCAGACGGCCGCGCAGCCGCTGTTCCCGCAGCAGGGGAGCCAGGGCGTCGGCCAGACACAGGGCCAGGGCGGTGTGGGCGTCGTGTCCGCAGGCGTGCATCAGCCCTCGCCGCCGGGAGACGAAACCGCGCCGCGCCGGAAAATGATCGGCGTCTTCGGCCTCGGTCACGGCCAGGGCGTCCAGATCCGCGCGCACGGCCAGGGTCGGGCCGGGCAGGCCGCTGTCCAGATCCGCGATCAGCCCGGTCAGGCCGTCGCCCATGCGGGCGACCAGGGCCGGGTCTGCGCCGTCTTCCAGAGCCCGGCGTCGGGCCGCCGTCAGCACGGCGGCGTCGGGCACGCCCATGCGGGCTTCGGGGCGCACGGCGTCCTTTCCCAGGCGCACGGCGAAACCCAGTCCGATCAGCGCCGTACAGGCCAGGGACGTGGTGCGGAATTCGGTCCATCCCAGTTCGGGATGCCGGTGCAGATCGCGCCGCCGGGCCACGAGGCGCGGCGTCAGGGCGGCGGCGAGAGCCGCCGGATCGACAGACGCGACCGCGCGCATGGTCATTTCTCCGGGATCGCGCCGGAAATTCGGCGCGGTGTGGTTGCCCGGCCCTCGCGCCAGTCCCGCGCGTCCAGCAGCACGCCGTCGCGGATGTCCTCCAGCCCCAGCGCCGGTCCGTACTGTCGCAGAAAGCGCGCATCGTATTTCCAGAGCAGAAGGTAGTCTATCTCCTTGTCGCGGGCCAGGGGCCGCAGGTCTTCGGGTGACAGGGGACGGGAATAGCGGTCCCCGGCATCGTAGGGCGCGCCCAGGCTCCAGGCGCCGGGAGGCAGGCCCACGAGCCGTTCCGGAGCGGTCAGATAGCGCAGGCTCCACATTTTCTGATTATCGGTGTTCTGCTCGATGAACCAGATCCGGCTGCCCGGCGGCGTGGCCGAGGCCAGCAGGGATGCGGCCTGTGCCATATCCGCGCGGACGGGACCGGGCGGCACGTCGCCGGGCCGGGGCCAGGGCGGCAGCGCGCCGCAGAGGATCAGCGTCAGCAGGGTTTGCCCGGCCAGCAGGGGCAGGGACAGCCGCCGGGCCCGTCCCGACGCTCCGGCCAGACGGGTGTGGAAGATCGCCGTGAACAGCACGGCGCACCCGGCCATGTACGCGCCGACGTAGCGCTCATAACTGGCGGCGCGCAGGGCTTCGGCCGGGCTGTGGGCCTGCACGGAAACCAGCCAGCGCGCGGCGATCCAGCCCAGCAGGCCGATTCCCAGCAGGAGCAGGGCCCGGCCCTGGGCCGGGGTCGGGCGGATTCGGGCCAGGCGGGCCGGCAGCCACAAGGCCGCGATCCCCTGCAACAGCAGGGAGAAGGTGCCGGTCAGCACGCTCATGACGTTTTCGGGCAGCAGGGGAGAGAGCAGCAGGGGGCGTCCGTAAAAGGCCAGGGCCAGGGCCTTGAGCGTTTCCCGGTAGAAGGTTGGGCTTCCGGGTGCAGGCGGCGTCGGGACGCAAGCCGCCGTGCCGCCGGGAGCGGGAAGGGGAGGAGCCGTCGCGGCGGACAGGGCGTCCGTTCCCAGCCGGGCCAGGGTTCTGGGGGCCTCGACGGCGATGTGCGTGGCGATGTCGCCGCTTTCCGGCCGGAGCTGGAAGTGTACGTGCCGGTCCCAGAGCAGTTTGATCGCGACTACCGGCATCAGCAGAATCAGGAGCGTGGCCAGACCCCGCATCGCGGCGCGAAGCCGGGGACGGCGCATCGCCGGACCGGAGGCGTCCGGGGGGGGGGCGAGATCCGTGGCCGCCACGACGGCGGCCACGGCCACGACGCCCAGCGCGAACAGAAAGCCCGTGGCCTTGATCAGGGCCAGCAGGGCCAGCCCCGGCAGCAGCACGGCGTTGCGCCGCCGGGCGTCGGGCTCGAACACGGCCGTGACCAGCAGGGCGGCGAAAACCGCGCTCTGGAGGTATTCCGTGTAGCCCACCAGATAGATGCCTTCGTGGAGCGTGCCCATGCAGCGGGCCAGGCAAGCGCAGAGCAGGGCCAGCAGCAGGGCGCGGCCCAGGCCCAGAATCGGGCGCGTCAGGTGCAGAACAAGGCTGACCAG
>CASQEL010000319.1 GCA_949427775.1 uncultured Desulfovibrionaceae bacterium | reverse complement strand
GCGGGAGCGGACGTTCGCGCCGAATGGGCCGGGCTTCAGTCGTTACGCCGAAGAAGCTACGGCTGAAGCCGGCAATAGGGTACTCGACACGCGATGCGAAAAAATCGCTGTCCGCATGCTGGCGATTACCGCAAAACTACACTTTTCAGGCAAAAGGACGGCAGCGCCGCTTTGGAAGCGGTACAATTTCAAACCACAATGCCCTGAAGATCGTCCCACGGGAAAGAATGCGTTTCAGTGGGGAAAAACAAGCGTTTGACGCCGTGGAGAGCAAAAAGGCGCGCCGGTGAACAGGTTTTGCGGGGGCCCGTCGCGGCGGAAGCGCACGGTCATTTCCGCCGCGACGGGACGGCTTGGGCGGGAGTTACGCCCCTGGAGGCGGGTTGCGCAGCAGATCCTTGCGCAGGGTGATGTACACCGGCTCCGAGCGCAGCAGATCGGCGGTGACGGCGGCCAGCAGACCCGCCAGCAGCAGGCCGGGCAGGCAGGCCGTCGCGCCGCTCATCTCCACGCACAGGGCGATGCCGGTGAGGGGCGCGCGCACCGCGCCCGCGAAGCAGGCGGCCATGCCGAAGACCAGAAAGGCATTGATCTCCGAAGGGGCCAGCAGGTCGAGCGTCACGGCCGCGTGACCGAACACCGCGCCCATAAGCGCGCCGATGCACAGGACGGGCATGAGCAGGCCGCCGGGCGCCCCGCAGGAAAAGCTGAAGAGGGAAAACGCCAGCTTGACCAACATCAGGATGATCAGCATCCGCAGAGAAAACGGCGTGTCGGACAGGGCGATGATCAGCGAGTCGCCGCCGCCCAGCACGGCGGGAAGGGTGAAAGCCAGTCCGACCCCGGCCAGAAAAGGCCACAGGGGCTTGAGCCAGGCGGGGGTCAGACGTTGGCGGTCGTAGCGATGTTTCATGGCGATGAGCATGACGTTGTAGAGCGCGCCCATGACGCCCATGATCACCCCGAAGACGGCGACCAGCAGCAGTTGCCGCGGATCGCGCAGGTCCGGCGCGGCAAAGGCGTTGAAGGGCAGAATCTGCCCCATGCCGAAAATCAGACGCAGGGCGACCCAGGCCGCGAAGGAGGCCAGCCCCACCATGACCGCCAGCGACAGGGACAGGCGGCATTTCATTTCCTCGAAAACGAACAAAACTCCGGCCAACGGCGCACCGAAGGCCGCCGCCAGCCCGGCGGCGGCCCCGCCGATGACCGCGCGGTTGCCGGGCAGGGCGACCTCGCCCCAGCACAGTCCCAGGGCCCGTCCTACGGCCGCGCCCATCTGGATGCAGGGGCCCTCACGTCCCAGGGACAGCCCCCCCCAGAGCGCGAGCATGGAACCCGCGAATTTGGGCGCCAGAATGCGCTTCCAGCGCATGGAGATCCGCCCGGCCAGGGCGGCTTCCACGTGCGGAATGCCGCTGCCGCCGATCAGCGGCCAGCGCCGCAGCATCAGACCGGTGACACAGGCCAGGACTATGGCGCAGAGCGTCCACAGCGGGGCTGTCCACCAGTATTCCCGGCCCTCGTGGAGCCATTGCGTGATGCGCGCGCCGGTCGTCTCGTGCACGAGGCGGAACGCCCCGACCACAAGCCCGGCGCAGATGCCTACGATGGCGGCCTGTATGGGAGTGCCGCCGCGCGCCCTACCTTCCGGAGCGTGGTCGGCTTCTGTTCGCTGTCCATATGAACCTCCTTGCTGTTGCGCGCTCTTTTCTCCGGAGGAGCAAGACGCGTTTTGACAAACATCGGCGCTCGCGCCTTCTTTTTTTCCATCCGCTGTCTCCACGGCAAACAGGCCATGCTACGCCTTTTACAGCGGCGGTGTAAAGGCACGGCGTTTTTTCCGCCGCTACGCGGGCACGGCGGCCGCGCGGCATGTGTTCCGGAATTATGAGCGGAACCGGGCGGGCGCCCGGCTGTGACGGGTGTGGGAAAAAAGAGGGACAAACCATCTCGGCGCATCCGGGTATCGGCGCCGGGATCGGGGATATTGCCCGCCTGCGGAGGGACGTCATTGCCGACGCGGCCCATGAAAGCCTACCCGGCAGAGTGGAAGAACATCACCCTATCCAACCTGTGGAAACGTCCGTTTGAAAATATATTTTCCACAACTCTTGACGCAAAATAATACTGTTTTATTTACATGCTACAAGAGTTTTCCACAGGGAGGTTTATTATGAGAGCAAGCATGAGAAATCCTTTCTTGGGTTTCACGGATGTCCCGGCGCTTCGGCCTATGCGGGCGGGCCTTCCGCGCTTGAGCAGGCCCACAGCGGCATCGACAGATTGTTCAACGGGCTGTTCCGGGGCTTCATAGCGCCGTGGGACGCGCTGCCGGTCATGACGGGACGGGGGAGCGCGGACGGTTTTCTGCCCCGCATGGACCTGAGCGCCACGGAAAAAGCCTATGCGGTGACTTTGGAAGTGCCCGGCGTCAATGAAGAAGACGTGAAGCTGGAAGTGCGTGACGACACGCTGATCATTTCCGGCGAAAAGAAGCGGGAAACGAGGGAGGAAGACGCGGGCTTCTACCGCATGGAGCGTTCCTACGGTTCTTTTCAGCGTTCTCTGGCCCTGCCCGAAGACGCGGAAATTTCCGGCATCACGGCCACCCGCAAAGACGGCGTGCTGTCCGTGAACATTCCGCGCAAAGCGCCGGAAACGCCGACATCCCGCAAAATCGAAATCTCCAAGGAGTGACGTGAGACCACCGTGCCGGTCGCGTGGCCCGGACGCGGCCGGTGACGGCACGGCAAGAGCGCGAGGGGAAGCCTGACGGCTTCCCCTCGAAGTTCTGAGGCTGCGGCAGGCCGGAAACCGGGAACGGAGCACGCTTCCCGCCGGGGTGCTCCATACGATGATTTTTATCCTTTCCGC
>CASQEL010000318.1 GCA_949427775.1 uncultured Desulfovibrionaceae bacterium | reverse complement strand
GCCGCAACATTGTGGTTTCGCGTCGGGCGCTGGTGGAACGGGAGCGCCGGGAAAACCTGGCCGCACTGTTGGCCACCCTCAAGCCGGGCGATACCGTGGAGGGCACGATCACCCGCCTCGCGCCGTTCGGCGCGTTTGCGGAAATCGCCCCCGGCGTGGAAGGCATGATCCATGTTTCCGAGCTGTCCTGGTCGCGCGTGACCGGCGCCGACGAGGCCGTGACGCCCGGCGACGTGGTGCGGGCCAAAGTATTGGCCATCGGGCAGGATGCCAAGGGCAACACGCGTATTTCCCTGTCGCGCAAGCAGGCCGAGGGCGATCCCTGGAACGACATCGAGGGACGCCTGGAAGCCGGTCAGGTCGTGCAGGGCAAGGTCGTGCACCTTGCGCCGTTCGGCGCGTTCGTGGAAGTGCTGCCCGGCGTGGAAGGACTGGTGCACATCTCCGAAATGTCCTGGACCAGACGCGTCAACAAGCCGGAAGAGCTGTTGACCGTGGGCGAGACGGTCCCCGTCAAAATCAAGGAACTGTCCCCGGAACGCCGTCGTATTTCCCTGAGTCTGCGCGACGCCGAGGGCGATCCCTGGAGTCAGGTGGCGGAACGTTTCCCCGTGGGGAGCGAGGTCACGGGCACGGTGGAAAGCAAGGCGCAGTTCGGCCTCTTCGTGACCCTGCTGCCCGGCGTGACCGGCCTGTTGCCCGCAGGCGTGATCAAGAGTTCGCCCCAGGCGGGCGCCTTGAACAAGCTGGACAAGGGCGATAGCGTGACGCTGATGGTGCAGTCCGTGGACGTGGCGGCGCGGCGTATCAGCCTGGCCCCGGAGGGCAGTGCCCCGGTTGAGGATGCCTCCTGGAAAAAGCATGTGCCGTCCTCGTCTCCGGCTCTGGGCAATCTGGGGCAGGCGCTTCAGGCCGCGTTGCGGAACAGAAAGTAGGGGAGCCGCGCGACGGATTTTGTGAACCCCTTCAAAGAGTTCCGCGTTGCAAGCCGGAAAAGGAAATAAAAATTTTCCTGTACGCGCTTCACAGTATCACCAAGACGCCTTATAGTTAAGGCACCACGCGCCGCATGTTCCGTGTGGCGCGTTGTCATTTTATGTCTTCGTGGAGGTTTCCTCGGAGAAAAGGAGCATATATGGCTATGAAAAAACTCTTTGTCGCCGTTGTGGCGACAGCCTGGATAAGCGCGGCGGCGATGGCCCAGGCGGCATCCTTGCCGAATTTCGTCGATCTGGCCAAAGGCGCCGGTCCCGCCGTGGTCAATATCGGGACGGAGCGCACGGCCAAGAGCGCTCCGGAGGACATGTTCGGCGGCATGCTGCGCAACGTGCCTCCGGGATTCGAGAAATTTTTCGAGCAGTTTGAGCGCTTCAACGGTCGTCAGCGCCCCCAGAAGCAACGCTCTCTCGGGTCGGGCTTCATCATTTCGCCCGACGGCTACATCGTCACCAACTACCATGTGGTGGCCGATGCCGACGTAATTCGCGTCAATCTGGAAGGGGCTACCGGCAATGCCGAATCCATCACCGCCAAACTGGTGGGCTCGGATGAGGAGACAGACCTCGCCCTGCTGAAGGTGGATGTGAAGAATCCGCTGCCGTTCCTGCGCTTCGGCGATTCCGACAAGGCCCAGGTAGGCGAGTGGGTGCTGGCCATCGGCAATCCCTTCGGCCTGGATCATACCGTGACGGCGGGTATCCTGTCGGCCAAAGGCCGCGACATCCGCTCCGGACCTTTCGACAATTTTCTTCAGACTGACGCCTCCATCAATCCCGGCAACAGCGGCGGTCCG
Organism: uncultured Desulfovibrionaceae bacterium; assembly: GCA_949427775.1. GTDB lineage: Bacteria > Desulfobacterota > Desulfovibrionia > Desulfovibrionales > Desulfovibrionaceae > CASQEL01. The sequence continues at coordinate 1,106 of CASQEL010000318.1, read as the reverse complement.
CTGCTGAACATGAACGGCGAGGTCATCGGCATCAACACGGCGATCATCGCCAGCGGCCAGGGCATCGGCTTCGCCATCCCCAGCAGCATGGCTTCCCAGATCGCGGAACAGATGAAGGACGGCAAGAAGATCAGCCGCGGCTGGATCGGCGTGACCATTCAGGATGTGGATGAAAATACGGCCAAGGCACTGGGCCTGAATGCGCCTCGCGGCGCGCTCATCGGCAGCGTCATGCCCGGCGAGCCCGCGGACAAGGGCGGGGTCAAAGCCGGCGACGTGATTACCGCCGTGGACGGCAGGAATGTGGAAGATTCCGGCGCGCTGCTGCGGGCTATCGCGGAAAAGAAGCCCGGCGCCAAGACCGCGCTGACCGTATGGCGGAACGGCGCGTCCAGGACCGTGACCGTGGAACTCGGCGAACGCACGCCCGAACAGCTCAATGCCCAGCGCGGCGGTCCGGTCAGGCCCGGCAAGAAACAGGAAGCCGCCAGCCTGGGGCTGTCCGTGCGGCCGGTGACGGCGGAGGAAGCGCGGGCCCTGAAGCTGGAAAACGGCCAGGGGCTGATGATCGTGGGCGTCGCCCCCGACAAGCCCGCCGCTGATGTGGATCTGCGCGACGGTGACGTGATCATCGCGGCCAACCTCAAGCCTGTCAAGGACGTGGCGACGCTGTCCAAAATCGTCAAGGAAGAGGGCGCCAAGCGCGGCGCGGTGCTGCTTCAGATCAACCGCCGCGGCGATGTGTTCTTCCGTACCGTGCTCATAGGCAAGTAATGATGTCGTAAAGATATGGTATTCGGCCGCTCCGCTTCGGGGCGGCCGCGCAGCGCCCCCCGCCGACGGCGGGGGGCGCTATTTCTACGCGCCGGGGGCTTGGCGTTTGCCCGCGCGCAGTTGCAGTTCCCGAACGATCAGCCGCTCGTATTCCGGGGCCAATTCCAATTCCGTATCCCACTCTTCCCGAAGCATGCGTTCCAGCTGCTGGGTTTCTTCCCATATATCCAGCAGTTCATCGTCAGCCAACGACTTGAGGCGGACGGCAAAGGGAAGATCTTCGGGAAAGGGTAAACGCGTCGCCATGGGGCACATCCTTTTTTGTGCGGGGC
>CASQEL010000317.1 GCA_949427775.1 uncultured Desulfovibrionaceae bacterium | reverse complement strand
CACGCGGCCCAGAATGGTCGCGCCTGCATACACGGTGACGTTGTCTTCCAGAATGGGGTGACGTGGAATGCCCTTGATCAGCGTGCCGTCCGCCGCTTTGGGAAAGGACAGCGCCCCCAGGGTGACGCCCTGGTACAGACGGCAGCCCCGGCCGATGACGCAGGTTTCGCCGATGACCACGCCCGTGCCGTGATCGATGAAGAAATCTTCGCCGATGGTCGCGCCGGGATGGATGTCTATGCCTGTGCGGGCATGGGCCATTTCGGAGATGATGCGGGGAATCACCGGCACTTCCAGCTTGTACAGCTCATGCGCGATACGGTGATGGATCATCACGTAGAGCGAAGGGTAGCAGAAAATGGTTTCTCCGGGGCTGGTGGCCGCCGGGTCGCCCTCATAGGCGGCCTGCGCGTCCCCGGCCAGCAGGCGCCGGATGTCCGGCAACCGTCGCATGAAGGTCATGGCCGCTCCGGCGGCGTCTTCCTCGCACAGAGGGCACTTCCGCCGCGTGTCGGAGCAGGCGAAGCATCCTCCCCGGCGAATCTGATCCACAAGCAGATGGTAGATGGAATCCAGATTGGCCGACAAGTGGTAGCGCATGGACTCCCGCCGTACGACGGACGCTCCGAAAAAACCGGGAAACAGCGCGGCCCGCAGCCGATCCATGATTTCACGCAGCCGATCCAGCGACGGCATGGGCGCGTCGTGCACCGGACGATGCCATACGGCGTCCAACGACTCCGGGCGACACATGGTTTCGACGATGGCATCCAGTTCCGGCATAGTGACTTCGGGATCGCTCAGCTGCTGCATGATGGTCTTCCTTATGCTATGGTCTTCCCGCACTATACACGGCGGCACTCCGGCCCGCAATCCGATGCGCGGGCCGGGAGACCGGCGGACGACGCGCGGGCGTTCAGGGGCGGGAGCGTCCCGCCGCAAACTCCCGGAGTCGCGCGTCCACATCGGCGGCGGACACGGGAACGCCGTGTTCCACCTCGATGCGCACCGCAACGCCGTAGGCCGCGTAAATGTCGGCCAGTCCCAGCGCCTGCGCGGAAATCAGGCAGTTGCCGTTGTCGTATGCGCATTGCCGTGCCGGGCAGGCGAATATCAGGATGTTGCGCACTCCGGCGGCAAGAACCAGGCGGTCGAGAAAGCGCGCGCCCAGTCGCCCGGTGCAGCGCAGCGTCGCAAAGAGCACACCCGGCGGCGGGGCGACGGCGTCCAGCCGGGGCGACATGCACCCTTCCGCCAGGGGGGCGTCCGGCGCGGGATTTCCCGCCTCCAGCGGTGTGGGAGCCAGCAGAAACAGATTGCGGCACAGGAAAACCACGGTGTGCGGCCTGGTATCCTGCGCGGTGCGCAGGATGTGGTACAACCGGGGCTGATGGAGCGTGCCGGAGGGACAGACGCCGGCGCAGCGGCCGCAGTGGATGCACAGGGAGGGCTGGAAAGTGGGATTTCTTTGAAAAAGATGGTCCGTGGGATGACGATCCCCCATGGTCAGGGCGTGCGTCGGGCAGACCATGGCGCACAGCCCGCAGCCCAGACAGACGCCGTGGGTGACGGCGTCGGCCTCTTCATGGGCCGCGCTGTGAAAATACGCGCCGTCCCGGTTCAATTGCTGATGGTTCACGGTGTTCCTCCGCTTCCGGCGCGCTAGTGCGTGGCGCAGGCGGGACAGGGATCGTAGGCCCGCAGGCACTGGACGATGCGATCCAGGGCCTCGGCCTCGGGCTGTCCTTCCCGCAACGCGGCCCGCGCGGCCTGCGTCAGGGAAATGTTCATGGCCGCGTTGTTCTGGGTTGTGGGGCTGATGATGTCGCAGGCGAGGATGCAGGCTTCGTCGTCCAGCCGCACCCGGTAGAACAGGCCGCCGCGCGGGGCCTCCACATAGGCCCGTCCTTCTCCGGAACAGGGTTGGATAAAGGGAACGCGCACGTCCGGATCCGTCAGTTGCGGATTCCGCAACACGAGTTCGGCGCGTTCGCAGTGGCGCACCAGTTCGATCAGTCGGGCCTGATGGTACAGGCAGGTCTGCTGAGGCGCGCGTCCGAAGTCCGCGCGGAAGAGCTCCAGTTCCTTTTGGGCCAGAGGCGTGTCCAGGGATGCGCAGGTATTGATTCGGGCCAGGGCGCCGACGCGATAAACGCCCTGAGGGGCATCCGGGTCCAGCGACAGCGTGTGTTCCCGCAGACGGGGAAAGGCGCATCGGGTCCAGGCGGCGTGCTCTTCCACCACCAGATCCTGGAAGGTTTCCGGAGCGTGATCCGTATGCGCGCCGTCCGGAAGCAGCAGGCGCAGCGCGCCGCCCCACAGGGGCAGTCCTCCGTCCGGGGCGAACAGCGCCAGCCAGGGCAGGGACAAGGCGTCAAGCCGCCGCAGCCGCCGGTACAGGGACGGCAGCAGTTCCTCGCGAGCCGATTCCATGGTCTTCAGACAAAAATCCCGCATTTCCTCCATAATGGCGCGGGCTTCCGCGACGGCTTCCGGGGACGCCGGTCGCGACAGGCCGCCGACGACCACACTGTGCGCGCAGAGCGAGTAGGAAAAGAGACAGCCCAGCATACGTTGCAGCCGGGCGCGCAGGGCCAGCGCCTGGCGGGCGAGAGCGTCGTTTTCGAGCAGGACGAAGGTGTTGCCCGGCCGGAGCGGTTTTTCCGGCAGAATGTCCGGCCCGCTCAGCAGATGGAAATGCAGCAGCGTATCGGACATGTTGCTCAGCAGCAGAATCAGTTCCCGCAACAGCAGGGCGGCCGGAGGCGGGACAATGTTCAGAGCGTTTTCCACAGCCATGACGGCGGTGATGTGGTGCGTCCAGGGGCAGATGCCGTAGATGCGCGAGGCCAGGCGGGGGAGTTCTTCGCCCGGGCGGCCGAGCACCAGCCGTTCAAAAC
>CASQEL010000316.1 GCA_949427775.1 uncultured Desulfovibrionaceae bacterium | reverse complement strand
CATAAAGGACGGCAATCATGGGCGCGCTTGAAGATAAGCAGAAAAAGGGCCTTGTGTTCAACATCCAGAAATACTCGGTCCACGACGGACCGGGCATCCGGACCATCGTGTTCCTCAAGGGGTGCGCGCTCTCCTGCCGGTGGTGCAGCAATCCCGAATCCCAGAAGCGCCGGCCGGAACTGGCCTATAACGTGGGCCGCTGTCTGACATTGAACAAGTGCGTGCGTTGTCTGGAAGCCTGCGCGCGGGGCGCGTTGATCCGCCAGGACGACGGCACGTTGCGCATTGATCGGGATCGCTGCGGGGACTGCGCCATGTCCTGCGCCGAGGCCTGTCCCGCCCAGGGATTGATTGTCTACGGACAGGAGCGTACCGTGGACGACGTGCTCAAGGTTGTGGAACAGGACGCGGCCTTTTACACCCGTTCCAGCGGCGGCCTGACGCTGTCCGGCGGGGAACCGCTGCTCCAGGGCGAATTTGCCGCGGCCATTCTGCGCGAGGCCAGACGGCGGCGCATCAAAACCGCCGTCGAAACCTGCGGCATGGCGTCTTCGGACACGTTACGGGAGGCGGCCCACTACCTCAACTATGTCCTGTTCGACATCAAGCACATGGATACTGCCGTCCACGAAGCCCAGACGGGCGTCCCCAACGGCCATATTCTGGAAAATTTCCGCATTCTGGCCGAGGAATTTCCCGATCTGCCCATCCTGGCGCGCACGCCCGTCATCCCCGGGTTCAACGATACCGAAGAGGCCGTCGCCGCCATCGCGACCTTCCTGCAACCTTTTGAGCATGTGCGGTATGAAATGCTTCCCTATCACCGCCTGGGGACCCAGAAATATCACTTCCTGGATCGCACGCCGCCCATGGGCGACGTGACGCTGGACAAGAATATCATGCCCCGACTGCAACGCGCGGCGCAGGCCGTCCTGCACGAACGCGTGCAGATTCCCCGCTAGCGGGAGAGCCTTCCATGAACTGCCGTTCCCCGTACTTTCTGCACAGGCACTTCGAGCGTATTCTGGACGCCCTGCCCGACGGCCTGTTCATCACCGACACGTCGGGGACCACGTTGCGCGTCAACCGCATGTACGAACAACTGACCGGCCTGAAACAGGAAGAGGTGCAGGGCAAGAACGTGCGCGCGCTGGTGGAGGAAGGCGTCTTCGATCAGGTTCTGAATCCGGGCATCGTGCGCACAGGCAAGCCCGCCACACATGTGCAGAAGCTGCAGAACGGCAAAAAACTGGTTCTTTCGGGATTCCCCGTTTTCGACGAGAACGGGGAACTTTGTCTTGTGGTCACCTTCGTCAGGGACATCACCCTGCTGACCCAGATGAACGAGCAAATGGCCGAGCAACGCCAGCTCATCGACCAGATCAACGATCAGTTGGCGTACATGACCCATGAACAGGCCAAGCTTCCGGAACCCGTCTACGCCGGCCCGGCCATGGGTGAGGTGGTGTCCCTGCTCCAGCGTTTTGCCGTGACCGACGCCACCGTGCTGATTCTCGGGGAAACCGGCGTGGGCAAGGACGTTTTCGCCCGTCTGACTCACGGACTGAGCGCCCGCCGCGACAAGATCCTGCTCAAGGTGGACTGCGGCGGCATTTCCGAAACCCTGACGGAATCCGAAATATTCGGATATATGCCGGGCGCGTTTACCGGCGCTTCCAACAAGGGCAAGGCCGGGTATTTTGAAATCGCCGACGGCGGCACCATCTTTCTGGATGAAGTGGGCGAACTGCCCCTGTCCATGCAGACACGCCTGCTCCGCGTGCTCCAGGACGGGGAAATCATGCGCGTGGGGGGCTCCAGTCCGCGCAAGGTGGATGTGCGCGTCATCGCCGCGACCAACAGAAATCTGGCCGAAAACGTGGAAGCGGGCACCTTCCGCCGGGATCTTTACTACCGCCTCAACGTGGCGACGGTGCAGATTCCGCCCTTGCGCGAACGCGCCGAAGACGTGCGCCCCCTGGCCGAACATTTTCTCCGGCAATACGCGACCAAATACCGGAAGAGCATGGCCTTCATGGACGTGACCCTGGACATGATGTCCCGATACGCCTGGCCCGGCAATGTGCGGGAACTCCAGAACATGGTGCACAGCCTGGTGATTACCCTGAAAGGGCCCATGATTTCCCCCCGGGATCTGCCGGTTCAGATTTCCGGCGTCAATCCCGGTGACTCCTGCTACACGGACGAAATCCTGTCCGTCCGCCGCCCCCTGAAGGACATCATGGCGGAAGTGGAGCGGGATTTTCTGCTCAAGGCCATCGAAGTGCACGGCTCCGTGCAGAAGGTCGCGGAGCTTTTCCGGATCAACCGCAGCACCGTTTTCCGCAAAATTCAGGGGACGCGACGGACTTCAGACTGACGGCGACGCCGGGACGATTCCGGTAACGCGCCGCGCCGCGATCCCGCCGATGCCGTGCCGCTGTGAATCCGCCGCCCGCCTCCACGGTCTGCCCTCCGCATTGTCAGGCCGTCCCCGGAAACGCGCACGACGGCTCCGCAAAGCAAAGGCGGCTCCATGTCCCTCTCTCTGACCACGCTTCTTTTGACGATCCTTTCCATGATCCTCTTCGCCGCCAATTCCGTGCTCTGCCGTCTGGCGTTGCTGGAAACGGGCATGGACCCCGCAAGCTACACCGCGCTCCGTCTTCTCTCCGGGGCCATCATGCTCCAGCTCATACCGGCGTTGCGCGGCAAAAACCCGCTCCGCTCCGGCAACTGGCGCGCGGCGCTTTCCCTGTTCGCCTATATGGCCTGTTTTTCCTGGGCTTATGTGGAGCTGCCCGCGGCCGCCGGCACGTTGATCATCGCCGTGGCCGTGCAGACCACCATGGTCGGCGCGGGCATCCGCCTGGGGGAACGGCCGCGACCGGGCCAGGCTCTG
>CASQEL010000315.1 GCA_949427775.1 uncultured Desulfovibrionaceae bacterium | reverse complement strand
ACCGCCGCCGCCAAAATCGCCGCCCAGTGTTACGACCGGCAGTTCAAGGAAGCCGCGATCGCGCTCAAGACCGGACGGATCACCCGCCAGGACTTCACGGATCGTTATACGGAAATCCGCAGCGGATTGGAAGAAACGTCGCGCATCCTCAATGTGACGGCCTCGTCCATGGCTGAGAAAGATCAGGAATATCAGCGTATTCTTGCAAATTCGCAACGGCAGGATGTGACGCCCCCGGCGCAACCCTCCGCCGCGAAGCCCGAACGCCCGCGCCGCACGGCCTCCAGGCCGCAGGCCCGGCCGGAACAGAACGCCATCGCCTCCAAAACAACGCAATGGAAGCAGTCGCGGCAGGAACTGGAGGCCACGCGCCAGGACGTCAACGAGCGCATGCAGGGGTATTCCCGTACAGTCGATGAACTCTTGGGGTAGTGCCATCCTGCCTCAAAGCGGCTCTGGCGGGACGGAGTTGACCACCCCGTCGCCGCGCCCCGGCAAGGCGACGTGCATGGAGCAGGCACGTTGACGGCGGCCAAGCCGTCCGCGTCGGCGCACCGTCCCCCGCGCGGTTCGAGAGCAGCGCGGCGGCATTGTTCGATCGAAAGGCGGCCGCAGCGCCCTCCCGTCGGGCGAAGCGCGGGGAGTACGGGAAGCGTGGTGAAGCGCCGGCATGCGCTGTGACGCGCCGAAGCGAGCTTTTCAAAAACAACATGTTCTAGAGGAAGCCATGACGCCCGCCGATACACCGGAAAAAAACACCCCCCCGGCCTCCCCGTCTCCGGAGAGCCCGGCAGCAACGACGCCTGCTGTCCCCTGGCGCCGCCGCCCGTTGTTCTGGTCCGTCCCGCTGCTGCTTTTGCTGCTGGTGTACGCGGGCTGGGTCGTCTGGCTGCAATGGCAGGCCCATCAGGCCCGGCAGGCGGAACTGGCGCAAATGCTGGAACGGCAGCGCGGCGTCAACGCCGCCCTGGAAGCCGAAGCCGCCCGTCTGCGCGAAGCGCTGCAAGGCGATCCCTGCGCCGCAAAGGACGCCTTGCGCGTTCCCGGCACGCCGGAGAGCTCCGGAACATCCGACGGAGGCATGACGCCCCGTCCGTCCGATGCCGCGCCCCAGGCCGTACCGGGACAACCGCTGCAAATTCCCTCGAACGCCGCCCCCGTGGTCGATCCGGCCCCCGGTCCCGCGCCGGAGATCAAAAATATGGCCGATCTGCTGGAACAGGCGACGGTGCTCATCCTGTCCCAAACCGCCAAAGGCGTGCAGATGGGCACGGGATTCTTCATCGCGCCGGGCATTATCGTCACCAATCAGCACGTGGCGGGCAGCGCCGACGCCGGAATCATCGTGGTCAACAAAGCCGCCGGGGGCGTTCTGCACGCCAGGGTAGCCGCCATCAGCCGGGAGAAAGGCCGCGATTACGCCGTATTGAGCGTCACCCCGGCTCCGGCCGTCACTCCGTTGACGCTCTCCCCCGAGGTGCGGCGCACGGAACGGGTCAGCGCCTGGGGGTTTCCGGGCGCGGTCACCGGCGACGACCCCAAGTTCCAGGCCCTGCTCTCCGGCAACGCCCAGGCCGTGCCGGAAGTGGTGTACACCGACGGCGTGGTCAGCGTGATTCTGGAACGCAGGCCGCCGCTCATCGTGCACACGGCCACGGTTTCGCAAGGCAACAGCGGCGGCCCGCTGGTCAACGACAAGGGGCAGGTGGTCGGCATCAATACGTATATCCGGCTGGATGACGAATCCTACCGCCAGTCGAGTCTGGCTATCGTGGCTTCGGATCTGATGGCGTTCCTCAAAGAGCGCGGGATTCCCTTCACCACGGCGAAGGCAAAGGAGTAGGTCATGGCCGGGGCATTCATCACCACTACCAGGCGCAGCGCCCTGCGTCCCCTGGCCAGCCAGGGCATTTTCGCCACGGAGTGCTTTCCGCAGATTCAGGCCCTGTTGCGGAACCGTCTGGGGCAGGAGCATGCCCTGCTGCTGGCCGAACCTGTGCACGACGCCCGTCGCGAATCCGTGGACTGGTACGCCGGGGAAGCCTGCGGCGTCGGCACAGCCGTGCCGCTGAAGGAGCTGCCTCCGGAAGAAGCGGAAGCCGTTCACAACCGGGTTTCGGCCCTTGCCGGGGAAGTTCTGGCAGCGGCCGAAGTCATGGAGAGCGATCCCGACGCCCATAAGGCGCTATCCGGGCATATGCTCGCCCTGGCCCTCAAACATCCGGGCGAGGACGACATCTGGGTGCTGAACGGCCGCCCCGTAGTCGTCAACTGGGGGTTCGCCCCCGGCGCCGTGGGCGCGCAACCGCAAGACCTGAGCCGCCTTGCCCCGCCTCCGCCGCCCGTTATCGCCGCGCCTCTCCCCGCGGCGGCCCCCATGCCGCCGTCCCGGACGGGCTGCCTGCCCTGGCTGTTGCCGCTGCTGCTCCTTTTGCTCTTGCTGCTGTTGTTGCTCGGCGGCCTGGGCGTGATCCCGCTGCCCGGCGGCTGCACCCTGTTCAAAACCGACGACGCGGCCCTGGCCAATGAGCGCGATCGCGCCGCCCGGCTTCAGGAGGATATAGACACCCTGCGAGCCGACCTGCTGCGCAGGGCGGAACTGTGCGTTCCCCCCAGGCAGACGCCGCCCGTGGAAAAACATGTCCCCCCCGTGGCGGAGTTGAAAAAGGAAGATCCCCGACCGGAACCCGAAGTCGTGGAGCCGTTCCTGGGCGAAACCCCGGAAACGCCGCCCGCGCCCGAACCGCCCAAAAAGGAACCTCCCAGGGTCACGCCCAAAAAGGAAACGCCGCCGCCCGTGGAAAAACCGGAGCCGCCCAAAAAAGAGACGCCCAAACCCAGGAAAAACGATCCGTTGAAGATTCCTGAGGAAGCCCGCAAGAAAAAGGACATGAGCTTCCTGGAAGGGTGCTGGCGCAGCGA
>CASQEL010000314.1 GCA_949427775.1 uncultured Desulfovibrionaceae bacterium | reverse complement strand
ATGATCGGCCACACATGCAAAGCTATTTTGCGCAAAGATTCCAGGAGAGTGTACATAACCGCGGCCAGGCGTTCCATATTGCCCTGCTTGTGCAGAGCCCAAGGGGCCTGGGTATCCACATATTTGTTCAGAGCGCGCACCCATTCCCACAAGGCATCCAGCCCCTGGGCGAAGCGCGCCTCTCCGAACAACTGCACATAGTTGCGCATGGCGTCCGCCGCCAGAGTTCGCACAACCTCGTCATCCGGATGATCGCCCACGGCGCGGGGCACCAGACTGTTAAAGTATTTTGCGGTCATGGAAAGCACACGGCTGAACAGGTTGCCGAGATCGTTCGCCAAATCCGCATTGATGCGAGTGATCATGCTTTCTTCGGTAAAGCTTGCATCCGCGCCGAAGTGCATCTCGCGCAGCAGAAAATAGCGAAAGGCGTCCAGGCCGAAACGTTTGCCCATGTCCACAGGGTCAACCACATTGCCGAGAGATTTCGACATCTTGGTATCGCGCACCAGCCAGTAGCCGTGTACATTGAGATGCCTGTACAGGGGTAAACCCGCCGCCTTGAGCATGGTGGGCCAGAACACGGCGTGCGGTTTAAGGATATCCTTGGCCACCAGATGTTCGCCGGGCCAGTACCGTGCATACTTTTCTCCGTCGGGCCAACCCAACGCGCTGATGTAGTTCAGCAGGGCATCGAACCAGACGTAGCAGACATAGTCGGCGTCGAACGGCAGCTCAATACCCCACGTAAGTCGGGATTTGGGCCGGGAGATGCACAAATCTTCCAGTGCGCCGCTTTCCAGCATGGACAGCACTTCCGTGCGGTAACGCTCGGGACGGATGAAGTCCGGATTTTTCGCGATGTGTTCCTTGAGCCAGGGCAAGTACTTGGACATGCGAAAAAAGTAGTTTTTTTCGCTGATGAATTCGGGCCTGGTCAGGTGCTGGGGGCACAGACCGTTTTCCAACTCTTTTTCGGTATAGAAACGTTCGCACCCGTAACAGTAATGGCCGCCGAATTCGCCGAAATAAATATCTCCCGCGTCGTAGACTTTCTGCAGAAAGGCCTGCACCGTCCGCTTATGATTCTGATCCGTGGTACGGACGAACATGTCGTTATCAATGCCCAATTGAGGCCACAGCGCCCGAAACTCTCCACTGACGGAATCCACGAATTGTTGGGGCGTCACTCCCGCCTTTTCGGCCGCCTGCACAATCTTGTCGCCGTGCTCGTCCGTACCTGTCAGGAACAGCGTGTCCTCGCCCAAACTTTTGTGATAGCGGGCCAGCGTATCAGCCACGATGGTTGTATAGGCATGCCCCAGATGCGGGCGCGCATTAACATAATAAATCGGCGTGGTAACAAAAAAAGATGACACAGCAATGTCCCCTGGTTGTTCATCATGTTTTTTGCGGAATTATGGAAGGCCCCTTTCGGCGGTCGGAACAGGCGTCAGGCTCTTCTTTTGCAACGCGGACAGCGTAACGTCCGCGCGCTCTCGTCAAGATTCCCTCCGCCCCGCATGTCCGCGGCATATGTCCGCCCTCTCGCGGTTCACACCTCCGGAACGCCTTCGTGCGCTCCCTGCCGAACTCCGGCACACGGCCCGGCACAGAGGTATGGCTCTTTTCCCCTCCGCGTTCACAGTCCCGCGGGCGACGCCCACCCTATCCTTCACCGCGAGGGCGACGACGGCGTTTGCGCCGCGGTCGACCCTGACGATCCGGCGCATCTCCGGGAGCGCCGCAGTCTTCGCCTCTGCCGTTTTCAGCGGATACCGCCCCATCGGGAGAGACAGGCGGCAACGCATCGGCGAAAAGTCCGGGATCATCCACCGTTTCCGGCGTGACGCTGACCACCAGCAGACCATTGTCCTGTCCGCCCCGATCCTGACGGTGTTGCTGCGGCTGGGACTGCTGGGGCTGTTCGGGACGTCGAGGTTCCAAAGCCTGCCAGTCCTCCAACGTCAGTTCCACTTCTTCTCCATTTTCATTAATGACGGAGAGCGTATTGCGAAACATGTTCGCCCGCAGCACTTTCATGCCGCCCTGGCTGGTCTGGTATTTTTTCCCCAGGCGCGGACAATTGCGATGAAACGCGTCGTAATTGTCCTGTTCGTAGCTCAGACAGCACAACAACCTGCCGCAGATACCGGAAATTTTGGCGGGATTGAGGAACAGATTCTGTTCCTTGGCCATCCTGATGGTCACGGGAGCGAATTTTCGCAGGAACCGCCGACAGCAGCAGACCATGCCGCAGTTGCCCACCGCTCCCACCATCTGGGTTTCGTGGCCGACCCCTATCTGGCGCAGTTCGATACGGGAGCGGTATTCACGAACCAGATCCTTCACCAGTTCCCGGAAGTCAATTCGCGCGGGGGCCGTGAAGTAAAACACTATCTTGCTCCGATCGTGATACACTTCCACATCTACCAGCTTCATATCCAGCTTGCGGGAGCGGATGCACTCCTGGCAGAACACATGCGCCTGACGAGCCAATTCTTCGTTGCTCCGGGCCGCAGCGCGATCTTCAGGATTGGCCGGGCGCACGATGGGGCGCAGTTGCTCCGCGTCGATCCCCGGGGGCACGCTGTCGCAAATCTGGACAACTTCACCGACGCCGATGCCCTGTTCGGTCTCCACAACGGCCATGTCTCCCGGAGAGACAACCGTCATTTCGGTCGCAGCAAAAAAATATGTCTGCCCGTAAGTACGAAATCGGATGCCAAGTATCTTCATGCTGTTCCGGTGCCCTCCACGACGGTTGCGGTGCTGGATAAACTCTGCCCTTTTCGGCCATAATCCCGCCGCTGTCAACAAATCCCTGACCGGGCGGCGGGGCAATCGCACGAACGAAGATACTCTATTGGGAATATTAGAGCATTTCACGGTTGAAATGCTCCAAAAGATGTGGGGCTCCGCCCCACCCCCCGCCGGGG
>CASQEL010000313.1 GCA_949427775.1 uncultured Desulfovibrionaceae bacterium | reverse complement strand
TGCACGGCCGTGTTCGACGCCCAGGACGAGGACTATCGGCAGTCCGTGTTGCCCGATGCCGTGCGTGCGCGCGTGGCCGTGGAGGCCGCGGCCGCCGACTATTGGTACAAGTATGTCGGACTGGACGGTCGTGTCGTGGGCATGACCGGTTTCGGTCTTTCCGCGCCCGGCGGCGTGCTGGCCGAACACTTCGGCTTTACCGTGGAACATGTGGTGGAGGCGGTGGCGTCGCTGTTGGAATAAACTTCTGTGCCCGACCCCGACCCCGCATCGGCATGGTCGGGCGGATGTGCCGCAGGCATTCCGAAGCACAAGGGAGGTTACAAACATGATTAGATTGATGCAGGATCTGGATCTCAAGGACAAGCGGGTGGTTATCCGCGAGGATCTCAACGTTCCCATGAAGGACGGGCGAATCAGCAACGACAAACGCATCCGCGCGGCGCTGCCTACCATCCGCATGGCTCTGGACAAGGGCGCGGGCGTGGTGCTGCTTTCTCATCTGGGACGCCCTGTGGAAGGAGAATTCGACCCGAAATTCTCTCTTGCGCCTGTAGCGGAACGCCTGGCCGCATTGTTGGGCAAACCTGTGGATTTTGCCGAGAATATTGATACGGTAAACGTGCGGCCCGGCCAGTGCGTGCTGTGCGAGAATGTCCGCTTCCTCAAGGGCGAAAAGAAAAACAGCGAGGAGCTGGCGGCGAAACTGGCGGGCATGGGCGACGTGTACGTCATGGACGCCTTCGGGGCTTCGCACCGGGCGCATGCCTCCACGGAGGGCGCGGTGCGCCGGGCCGCCGTGGCCTGCGCCGGACCGCTGATGGCGGCGGAACTGGCGGCCTTCGCCAAAGTGCAGGACAACCCGGCCCGTCCTCTGGTGGCCGTTATCGGCGGTTCCAAGGTTTCCACGAAACTGGGGTTGCTGGAAAATCTGCTGGGCAAGGTGGATCGTCTGATTGTGGGCGGCGGCATCGCCAATACCTTTCTGGCGGCCGCGGGGTACAACGTGGGCGCTTCGCTATGCGAGACTGAACTGATTCCCGACGCCAGGCGGATCATGGAACAGGCCAAGGCGGCGGGAAAAGTGTTGCCTCTGCCTGTGGACGTTGTGGCGGCTCCGGCTTTGGCGGCGAATCAGACCGCTACTGTCTGTGCCGTGGACGCTGTGCCGAGCGATCAGATGATTCTTGATATCGGCCCGAAAACCGTCAAGCTGTACGCCGACCTGTTGCGGGATGCGGCCACGGTGGTCTGGAACGGTCCCGTGGGCGCGTTTGAAACGGAACCGTTCGGCGCGGGCACCAAGGCGCTGGCCGAAGCGCTGGCCGCTGGCCCGGCCTTTGTGGTCGTGGGCGGCGGCGATTCCGTGGCGGCCGTGGAACAGTACGGCCTGGCCGACAAGATGGGCTATATCTCCACGGGCGGCGGCGCGTCGCTGGAGCTTCTGGAGGGCAAGGTGCTGCCTTCCGTGGCGGCGCTGACCGCCCGCGCGTAGCGGAAAGAATGTAGAAGAACGTGGGGGCCGCGCGCCCCCACTCCCTCGGCGGGGCGTCAAGCCCCGCGCCTCACATGCCGGAACCGGGACGGCAAAGCCGCTCCGTTCCGGCTTCGGTGAGACGGGAGGCCGGCTGTGGCCGGGAGGTGACCGTGCGTCGATTTTATCAGGAAAGCTGGCAGGGCATTCCGTTCAGCTCTTTTACCCATGTGGCGTTTTTCCATTTGGCCGGACCCAAGTTTTACGCCACCTTTTACGAAGAATTGTTCCGGCGCTTCGCTTCCTGGAACGATCTTCCGAGGGAATGGCGGATCAACAAGAGCAAGGACGCCCGGTGGCTGGCGGAGCAGATTGTGGCCCAGCGCAGCGCCTGGGAGGCGGAAGGCGGCGATGCGCCGTCGCGCGTGCTGTCCATCGGCAGCGGGGTGGGGTTTATGGAAAAGATGTTGCTCGACGTGTTGCCGGATCTGGAACTGCACGTCAACGAGCCCAGCACCGTCGGCATGCGCTGGCTGCGGCAGTGTGTGCCCACCGAGAGGATCTATATCGGTCTCCCTCCGGCCTGTCTGCCTTCGGACGTGCAGTATAATGTTATTTATCTGTCCGCTGTGGACTATGGCATTCCCACTCGCGAGTTCGGGCATATGCTGGGCGAATTGCGCGCCCAGCTTGCGCCGGGCGGGCGGCTGCTCTGTCTTTCCGCTTCGTTGCTGGAAGAAGATTCGCTGATCGGTTCGCTGGTGAACGGATTCAAAATCGGCATACGCGGCGTGTTGCATTATCTGGGTATCCGGCGGCAGCAGTTCTGGGGCTGGCGGCGCACCCGCGCGGAATATCACGAACTGTTCCGGAATGCCGGGTTCGTCAATATCCAGGACGGCCATCTGGACGACGGCTTTGAGACGTACTGGATAGGGGGAGAATGACCACGGCGGGCCTTATTGTCGCAACAAGGTCATCAATATATTCGGTAGGCAATTGGCCTGGGCCGGCATGGCCGCAGCCGACTGCGCAAGGATCCGGTTGCGGGTGAATGCAGCTATTTCCATGGCCACATCCGTAATTTTGTATATAAATAATAAAAACAGGATTCCGACTTTGCCGGAGGACTCCCAAAGTTTGACCATCAATGAGAAAGCGGAATATTATCGATATTTGACGTTATGCGAAATTTTTTCTTGTCTAATCGCTATCCAATTGAATATCCTGAAGAAATGGCAACTGTAGGGAGAGACTATAAAAAAGGTTTCTTAATGCAGGTACATCCGGATAGAAGACGGCAGGGAGAAGAGTATTTCAAACTTATTAAAACGCATCGCAATCTTCGCGCCGCATATATCGGCAAGCATTGATTGCGTTTTTTATTTGATATTAGAGCAGTTCACGGTTGAAATGCTCCAAAAGATGTGGGGCTCCGCCCCACACCCCGCCGGGGGCATGATGCCCCCGGCCC
>CASQEL010000312.1 GCA_949427775.1 uncultured Desulfovibrionaceae bacterium | reverse complement strand
TTTGGACAGCCGGGATTTTCTTTGATCTGTGCATACACGGGAAAGGGCAACGCGCTTGCATGATGCTTGTCGGGGCCGACCGTCATGCATTCCCGGCCCCTCCCGCCTGACGCGGACACGGGCAACCCCGTTCGCCATCACAATACTCCTTGCGGATGACGGCGAGACAAACCCGAATATTTCGTCCCTTCGGAACGCACAATTATTTTTTGCAACGCGGCTCTTTTCCGCGTATACCCGATCAGGATGTCGGAAGGAGGCAGAGGTTTGCCGGACGCATACGCCGACATGCACCATCAATACAACCGGAGCAATCATGTTTGAACTGGAATTTGAACGGCATGGGCCGATCACCGTCGCTCATTTCAGCGGCGATATGGTGCTCGAAACCGCCGTGCAGTTGCGCAGCCGGCTGGAAGAAGCGCTCAAAACGCCGAAGGTTAAAGATGTCGCTCTGGATTTGGCGACAGTGGAAAAAATAGATACCACGGGCCTGGGAGCTCTGGTGGGAGCAAGCACCTCCGGCCGTGCGCGGGGTAAAAGACTGATGCTGTACCGACCCGCTCCGCATGTATTAAAAACACTTGAAGATTCTGAAATTTCAGGTTTTTTTCCTCTTTTGGAGGATGAAGACGATCTTCTGGCGCGTTTGCCCAACAGCATTTGAACCGAGGGACGCCTGTGCCATACTACCTACAGCACTACTTCGATCCGGACATGGATCACCTGCACCTCAAACCGGCCAAGGCCGACGGGGAGAGTTCGGACCTATACAATCTCGGGTATGTACAAAATGTGATTGCGGGCCAACTGTTGGCGCAGATCGTGCCGTTGGAATCCGTTGCCTTGCCCGATCCTCGTTTCGTTTTGGAAGAACAGGAACTGCCTGCCGGTCCCAATACCCATGTC
This sequence comes from uncultured Desulfovibrionaceae bacterium, assembly GCA_949427775.1. Lineage (GTDB taxonomy): Bacteria > Desulfobacterota > Desulfovibrionia > Desulfovibrionales > Desulfovibrionaceae > CASQEL01. Next base: position 2,061 of record CASQEL010000312.1, on the reverse strand, counting down.
GATCCCGAACATCCCACCTATCTGCTGGCCTCGTCCAACGGATATGTTTTTTATTACGAGGGCCGCATTACCGTCAAAAAAATGATGAATGTCCGCAGCGACGTGAGCTTTCAAACAGGTAATATCTTTTTTGTGGGAGACACGGCCGTACACGGTTCCGTGCGCGCGGGGTTCGAGGTGCAGGCCAACAACGTGCTTGTCAAGGGCATGGTGGAAGGAGGAGTCGTCCGCTGTCGGCGCGATCTCGCGGTCGTGGGCGGAACGCGCGGCGGCGCGGGAGAACATTGCCTTCTGGACGCGGGCGACACGTTGCGCTCCGCTTTTGTGGAAAAGGCGGAGATACGGGCGCAGGGCAACATTCTGGTTGAAAAATACTGCCTGTATTCCAAGGTCTTTGCGGGCTCCAACTTCGTCGTGCGCGGCAAAATGTACGGCGGGACGGCCCATATTTACGGTTCCGCCTACATCCAGGAGCAACTGGGAAACAACGCGGCCATTCCCACCCGCATCTATCTTGGCTACGCGCCGATGCGCATTCGGCAGTTGGAGCGGGGAGATGCCCAGATCGCGGCCCTTTCGGAAAGCATCACCCATCTGACGGCTATTGCCGGACATCTGCCGCCCGACACCAACGACGCCACCCGCAAACTGGCCGCGGCCAGAAAAAAACGTGAACATCTCATCAGGCACCGGAACGAACTCTGGCAATCGTTACACCTTGACGAGCAATATATTTCGCGTTGCCGTCTTATCGTGCCGGGTACCGTCTATCCCGGCGTAGAGGTGGCCATAGGACGTTCTTTCTTCAGCGTGGATACAGAATACCACAATGTGGTCTTCAGCCTGAAAGATGACGATGTGGTCGTGGAATCCGCTTCCTGACGTCAGGATATATCAGGATGCACACCTGTTTCGGCATAGTTTCGGTTCCACGCCCTGTCCGTTTTCTTTCGGGAAAACATACATCGACACGTGACAGTGCCGGGGGGATTGCATCCCCGTCCTGCGTCCGCACAGTTTGCGTGATCCCGGCACGGGCGGGCAGCAACTTCATCAAAAGGAGAACCTCCACGGCAAAAAACGCTTATGGATACCGATATGCAACGGGATCATATTGAACCGGTGACCGAAAACGGCGTTGTCGTCGACATCCGCGTGCGTTCAGGCGGACGGGCGTTATGTATTCTCGGCTCCGGCGGTGCGGCACGGGAACTGGCCATTCTGGAAGCGCTTCCCGACCTGACCGACCGCCTGCCCGTTCTGCTTGGCACGGGTATGGGGCATGCGCTCAAGGCCCTGCTCCATGACACTTCCGGCCCTGTAGCTGTTGTGGATAAAGAACGGGAACTTCTACGCCGGACTGATATTGCGCGGGGCCTGCCCCCGAAAGATGCGGCCCGCGTATTCTGGATCACGGACGATGCCGCCGGGCAGGTCTTGCGACAGTTGACGGCCTGGCAAAACCGCCACGGCGGTCTGCCGCTTTTTCCCATACCGCATCCGTTCTACATGCGGCTGGATCGCCCCTTTTACCACGGGCTGCGCGAGCAGCTCACCGCCAGCGCACGTTTTGATTTCTGGTCGCGGGCCGTACGGCCGCGTTTCGTCGATGCCGCTCCCCGTCTGCTGCTCATTACCAGCCAGTATTTTCTTATGGGAGAGCTTGTCGAAGCCTGCAAGCGCCTGGGCATCGAACATCGACTGTTGGCCCTGGACAACAGGGAAGTGGCCAGCGCGGAATTTGTGGAGCGCCTGCTCAAAGCGGTGGTCACCTTTCATCCCGACTGTATCCTGACCCTGAACCATCTGGGCGTAGACAGGGAAGGCGTGCTCATGGAGTTGCTGGAACGTCTGCAACTTCCCCTGGCATCCTGGTTTGTGGATAACCCCCATCTTATCCTGCACCTGTACGACAAGCTGATCAGTCCCTGGACAACCCTGTTCACCTGGGATGCCGACAATATCGGCAGCCTGCGTGAAATGGGCTTCGAGCATGTTTTTCACCTGCCCTTGGGGACGGATCCCCGCCGTTTCCATCCGCGCATGGCGGGCCGTGCGCCC
>CASQEL010000311.1 GCA_949427775.1 uncultured Desulfovibrionaceae bacterium | reverse complement strand
TGTGGGGCGGAGCCCCACATCTTTTGGAGCATTTCAACCGTGAACTGCTCTAACAGGCTCAGGTTGTGCGAAAGCCGCCGACGCAGCAACGCGTCGGCGGCTCGAAAACAGTTGTGGCCGCTTTTGGCGGAGCTCAGTTTTTACCGTTCAGACGCACTTCGTCGCGGCCGTCGCGTTCTTCCAGCAGCACGTTGACCTGCTCGTCATGGCCCGTGTTCACGGTTCGCCCCACATAGTCCGCGTGGATGGGCAGTTCCCTGTGTCCGCGGTCCACCAGCACCATCAATTCGACCTTGCGGGGGCGGCCGTAGTCCAGCAGCGCCTCCAGCGCCGCGCGGATGGTGCGCCCGGTATACAGCACGTCGTCCACCAGAATGATGGTGGCGCCGTCCACGCTGTCGGGAATGTTGGATTCCCCGATTTGCGGTTTGCCTGCCAGCGACGTCCAGTCGTCCCTGTACAGATTGATATCCAGCGTGCCCAGGGCCACCGGGCGTCGCACACGGGCGGAGAGCAATGCGGCCAGACGGCGGGCGAGATCGGCTCCCCGACGCTGTATGCCCACCAGCATGACCGACGCGCAGTCACCGTGTTTTTCCAGAACTTGGTAGGCCAGACGTTCGAGCATGCGGGTCATTTCGTCTTTATGCAGCAGAATCGCAGATTCCATTGTCATCCACCAGGGTAGAGATGTTGTATGGGAATATGCGGCCGTTCCGCCCGCCGCGGCGCGGAGTCGGCGCAAGCATGTGGTTATGCTTGCAGTCTCGCCGGTGTTTGTCAAGACAGGGAGTTCACGTTCCGGCGGTCGACGGTGCAGGTTTCAGCGATGTTCGAGAGGCTGTGCTGAAGGGCTTCCCGCAAGAGACTGTTGCCCTGCGTGCGGCCGATGGAACGCGGGCAGGGCGCAGGGAAATTTTTCCTCCGCCATGTCGGGAATCGTGTCATTGACAAACCCGGCGACGCACCTTACCTAACTGGAAACTCATATCTGTGGAGGCTATATGATCGAGGTGACTGAAAACGCCCGCAAGGAGCTGGAAGCTTACTTTGCGGACAAGGAGCGGGGCACCATCCGCGTGTATCTTGCCCCCGGCGGCTGAAGCGGCCCGCGGTTGGCGTTGGCTCTGGACGAGTCGAATGAGAATGATTCCGTGTTCGAAAACGGTGGATTCACGTTCTGCATTGAAAAAGACCTGCTGAACAAAGTCGGATCCGTAAAAATCGATCTTACATATATGGGGTTTACCGTAGACCCTGCCATTCCTCTGCAATCCGCCGGGGGAAGCTCCTGCGGCAGTTGCGCCTCCGGGGGCAGTTGCGGCGGGTAGAACCGTCTGCATTAAAAATCCATGAGCGGTCCTGTGCGGGCCGCTTTTTTTATGTCCTTTTGAACGGCTGCATCATATGCGCCGAAAAAGAAAGGATACAACCTACATCCTTTTGGAGTGCTGCATGATCACTGTCACTGATGCTGCTCGTAAAGAACTGGAAGCCTACTTTGCGGACAAGGAGCGGGGCGCCATCCGCGTGTACCTTGCTCCCGGCGGGTGCGCCGGTCCCCGGCTGGCTTTGGCGCTTGATGACGCCGGAGAGGAGGACGCCGCGTTCGAAGACGGCGGTTTTACATTCTGCATCAATAAGAGCCTGCTGGAAAAAGTCGTTTCCGTCGCCATTGATCTATCCGATATGGGATTTATGGTGGAGCCGTCCGCACCGTTGGAATTCGGCGGTTCCGCCGGAGGTTGCGGCACATGCTGCGGCGGTTGCGGCAGCCATTGAGCATGGGGAATTCTGATGCGGGCGTCGCCGGGAGAACGCGGCCATCGTCCTGAACAGGTATGGATGCAACAGCGCAAAGGCGGGGCGGAACCGCACTCCGGCAATCCCGCCCCGCCTTCCTTACACGGTCGCATCAGCAAGCGCGCTACATTCCCATCCGTTGACGTCCCCGGAAGAACAGGAACAGAGCCGCGCCCAAGGTCAGAATTTCCGCCAGCGGAATGGCCGCGTAGATGCCGAAGACACCCCACAACCGGGGCAGGAGCGCCAGGCAGAGCACCGGCAGCAACAGACCGCGCAGCAATGCCAGACCGGACGCCTGCGCCGTGCGGTGCAGACCTGTGAAGTAGCAGATCAGCCCCATGTTCAGGCCGCTGCACAGGAAACTCCACTTGTAGATACTCATGAAATCCACCGCCACGGCGGCCACGCGCGCGTCGCCGGGGAGAAACAGATCCGCGATGGCGTTCGGGGCCAGGGCGAACACGGCAAACATGAACAGGCCGATGCCCAGCAGCGTGCCCAGTCCCGTACGTAAAAATCCCCGAACCCGGCCGGGGCGGCGCGCGCCGTAGTTGGCGCTGATCAGCGGCGCCAGGGAATCGCTGAAGCCGAAAGCCAGCGTCAGACCGAACCAGGACGCGTAGTTGACCACGCTGAAAGCCGCCACCCCGGCCGTGCCCAGATGCTGCACCATCATCAGATTGAGCAGCAGCATCACGATGCCGATGGAAACCTCGTTGATGCATTCCGCCCCGCCGTTGATGGAGGCCCGCAGCGTTTCCTTCCAGCCGATGCCGTGGCGGACAAGGCTCAGTCCCGCCCGCGAGGACGCGAAATGGAGGAGGAAGATCGCCAGGGTGCAGGTCAGGCCGATGCCGGAGGCCAGGGCCGCCCCGCGCACGCCCATGCCCCAGCGGACAATGAACAGGTAGTCCAGAACGACGTTCACGCCGGCGCTGATCGCCAGACCGGCGGAGGCCAGGCCGGGGCGCTGATCCACGCGCACGAAGTGAGACAGGGCGAAAGCGCCGGTCAGCACCGGACCGAACGCCATAAGCGTGCGCAGATACGCCAGTCCCGGCTCGATCATGTCGCCCCGCGCGCCCAGCAGCAGAACAAGCCGATCCGCCCCCGCCAGCATGGCCCCGCACAGCGCCGTGCTGACCGCCAATACCAGCATCATGG
>CASQEL010000310.1 GCA_949427775.1 uncultured Desulfovibrionaceae bacterium | reverse complement strand
CACCAGGGAAGGGCGGGTGACCGCGCAGGCCGTCGAACAGTTGTCGGCCTGGCTTGAAAATGTTCCGGACCGGCGGCGCGATGTGACCGCCTCGCTGCTGGCGGGCAGTTGCGCCATCATGCATATGGATGCGCAGGCGCGGCGGCTGATTGAAGGATATTCTTTTGACTACGCTGCGTTCCGGGCTGACGGATGGTTTTCGGGATTGGCGGCGCAGGCGTTGCATACCGCCGTACTGGCCCGGAATTTCCCGGATCGGTTGCATGGGGACGCCGCGGAGACCATGATCCGAACCGCGTTGACGGCGCTTGGAGAGAACAGCTATTCCACGTTCTCCTCGGCTCAGAGCGTGCGCGCCCTGGCGGCTGTGTCCGGCGCCGTCGCGCCGTCGTTGGAGGGAGTACGCCTGTCCTGCGTTGCGGGGACGAACGCGGCGGAATCCGCAACGGCTGCGGCGGGGAGTTCGCTCCTGACGCTGGATGCGCCGGGCTGTACGGCCTGGCGACTGGATGTGCCCCGGGGCGGCGCGCGTTGGTACTGGCAGGTCACGACCGACGGCTTTGATCGCACGCCGCCCGTCATGACCGAGGCAACGGGCATGGAAGTGGAGCGGGCATATCTGGATGCCTCGGGCAAGGCTGTGACCGAAGTGTCGCTGGGAGATGAAATTACCGTATCCGTCACGGCACGGACGTATGGTCCGGAGCCGCTTGACAGCGTTATCGTGGATCTGCTGCCCGGTGGTTTTGAAATGGTGCTTCCCCGGCCGGGCGACGAGGAAGCGTCCGCCGTTGCACAGGGACTTGTCCGGGCGGAACGGCGGGAAGATCGCATGATTCTGTTCGCGAACCTTTCGAACAAGACGTTCACCTGCTCCTACCGCATCCGGGCGGTGAACAAGGGGCGTTTTGTCGCGCCGCCCGTGCAGGCGGAGGCCATGTATGACCCGGCGGTGCGCGCCCATACGGCGGCGGGTGTGGTGGAGGTGAAGTAGGTGCCGGTGTTGCGGCGCTGGTTGTACCTGATTTGTACGGCGGTGGCGGCCGCGTCGGTCTGTCTCTGGATCTGGCTGATGCTGACGCCGCCCCCGCCGCTTCTGCAGGGCGTGCCGTTTTCCCGGATGGTGTTTGACCGGAACGGCGCGTTGCTGCGCCTGGGACTGACGGAGGACGACAAATACCGCATCCGGGTCGGGCTGGACGAGATTGCCCCGGAGGCCGTGCAGGCCGCGGTACTCTATGAGGACAGACATTTTTACAGCCATCCGGGCGTCAACCCTTTGGCTCTGATCCGGGCTGCCTGCAGCACCTATCTCACAGGGAGCCGCCGTATGGGCGGCTCCACCATCACCATGCAGGTGGCGCGGCTGCGGTTGGGCCTGACCACTGCGACGTGGCGCGGCAAGCTGGAACAGGTGTTGGCCGCGCTGCATTTGGAACGGCATTATTCCAAACGGGAAATTTTGGAGGCCTATTTCAATCTCGCGCCATACGGCGGCAATGTGGAGGGCATCGGCGCGGCCGCGCGGGTGTATTTCCACAAGGCGGCGGGTCGGTTGGCGCCGACGGAAAGTCTGGCCCTGGCCGTGGTTCCCCAGAACCCGTCACGGCGTACTCCGCTGGGGGGCAAAGAGTTCAATGCGGCGCGTGCGCGCATGGCGACGCTCTGGAAGACCGGGCGGCCGCGGGGCATTGCGGTGACGGAAGGCGCGGGGCCTCTGCGTGTGCGCGGTCCGGCGGCATTGCCGTTTGCGGCGCCGCATGCCGTGAGCGAACTGCTGGCGACGCGCGGGACCGGCGAACGTATCCGCAGCACGTTGGATATGCCGGTGCAGCGGGTGCTGGAAACAGCCCTTCGGCGCTTTACGGCGCGCGGACGGCCATATGGTCTGGACAACGCCGCCGCGTTGCTGGTGCACTGGCCGAGCATGGAAATCCGGGCATTGGCGGGATCAGCGGATTTTCATGACGCACGGATTCAGGGACAGGTGGACGGCACCCGTGCGCGGCGTTCGCCGGGGTCTACGCTCAAGCCCTTCATTTATGCATTGGCGTTGGAGCAGGGATTGATTCATCCCATGACCCTGCTGGAAGATTCCCCGCGCAGCTTCGGCGGGTATGATCCGGAAAATTTCGATCACGGTTTCCGGGGGCCGTTGTCCGCCGGCGACGCCCTGCGCGCCAGTCGTAATCTTCCGGCCATCGCTTTGGCGGCCCGACTGCGCAATCCGGATCTGTATGCGTTTTTGCAGCGCGCGGGCGTTGCATTGCCCAGGGATGCCGACCACTACGGGTTGAGCCTGGTATTGGGCGGGGCCGAAGTGACTATGCGGGAACTGGCTCAACTCTACGCCATGCTGGCCAACCAGGGGTTGCTGCGCCCGGCGCGATTGTCGCCGGAGGCATCGTCGCCGCCCGTGCGCCTGCTGTCTCCGGAAGCGGCGTTTGTGACGCTGTCCATGCTGGAAGATCCGCGCTCCATGCTGCGGACGCCGCAGGGAGTGTTGCCGCTGCGCTTGAAGACCGGCACGTCCAACGGATTTCGCGACGCCTGGGCCGCTGGTGTGGCCGGGCAGTATGTGCTGGTGGTCTGGGTCGGCAATTTCGACAACCGGGGCAATCCGCTGCTGGTGGGCGGCGAGGTGGCGACGCCGCTGTTTCTGGATATGGCAAGAGCTCTGGCTTCCGTGCGTCCGTTGCGGGATCTTGTGGCCGGACATCGGGAGGCGTTGAACCTCCGGCAGGTGGACGTGTGCACGGCCACGGGCGATCCGGATACCTCTCTGTGCGGCGATGTCACGTCTGTATTGTTTATTCCCGGCGTATCGCCGGTGCGTTCCTCCGGGGTGTTCAGAACCATTCTGGTGGATCGGGAAACCGGGCTGCGCGCCTGCGCGCCTGTGCCGGGGCGGACAGAGGAACGGGTTTGGGAGTTCTGGCCCACGGATTTGCAGCGGATTTTTTTGCGGGCGGG
>CASQEL010000309.1 GCA_949427775.1 uncultured Desulfovibrionaceae bacterium | reverse complement strand
TGCGTGTACAAATTGTGTCTGGAGTTTCTCAAGCGCAAGGGCATGAGCTACACCACGTCCATGATCCCCTTTTCCGCTCTGGGAGCGGCGCAGCAGGAGTTGTACCGGCGGGTCATCGCGCCCTATGAAGATGTGAAGATCGCCGAAAACGGCGACGTGGAGTAGCCGTGCCGGAAACGGTCTTTACCGTGTCCGCCGTGGGGGCGGGGCAGCGCCTGGACAAGGCGCTGGGCGCGGTGTTTCCGGATATGGGCATCCGGGGGTGTCGGCGTTTCTGGGAGCGGGGACAGGTGCTGGTCAACGGTCGCGCCCGCCCCCGAGGCTGGAGCGTGGCCGCGGGCGACGTCGTTACGGTGCGCCTGCCGGACGCGGCCGATGCCGGAGACGCCGCTGCAAGAGAGCGCGGATCGGAGCGGCCGCGTGTTCTGGCGGAGCGGGGGGATTGGGTGTTCCTGTACAAACCCGCGGGACTGCACAGCGCGGCCCTGGCCGGTTCCGGCGCGCGCAGTCTGGAGGATATGCTGCCCCGACTGTGCGGTTGCCCTACGGGGACGCCCGTCTTGCTGAACCGCCTGGATCAAGGCACGTCCGGCGTGGTGGTCGCCTCCCGGACGACCGACGGCGCGTTGCTGTGGCGGCGCGGGGAAGATGCCGGACAGTGCGAAAAACGCTATCTGGCCGTGCTGGAAGGACGCCTGGAAATGCCGCTCGTCATGTCCCGCGCTCTGAACACCGCCCGCCGGGCCACTACTGTGGTGCTGGCTGACGAGGGGGAACCGCTGCGCCATACCCGGCTGACGCCCCTGGGCGTGCTGGAAGGCGGGGACGCGCGACGGGTTTTTCCCGATGCCGCCGGGAACGCCGCGTTGACTCTGGCCGGATGCCTGATCCGCAAGGGAGCCCGTCACCAGATCCGCGCGCACGCGGCTCATGCGGGGTATCCGCTGGCCGGGGACGAGCGGTACGGAGCGCGCCGAAAAGGGGCGTTTCTTTTGCATCACGGAGCATTGCGGTTGGGCGGGGCCGCGCCCGCGCCGATCTGCGAGCCTGTCTGGCTGGAGCGCTTGCCGGAGGCGCTGCGCGCGGCGGCGCGCGCGTGGCTGAACACCGGAGAATGACGTGTCGCGGGGGAGAGCGGTGTGCGCCCTGTGGGACGGTTTGCCCGTGGCATGTGGGGAAAATTCGTTGCTCTGATCCGGGGCGGAGGTATATAGTGGGGCATTCCGTAGCCGTGGCGGCGGCGGGTTTTTCCTCGCGCAACCTCTACAAGGAGTATTCATGTTTGCCTCCTTGCTCCCCAAGTCGGCGCCGTTTTTTGAATTGCTTCTCCAACAAAACACCATGCTCCGGGAGGTGAGTCAGCAGCTTGTGCGGCTGCTGGAGCGCCCCGAGGAAATGGACTTTCCCCACAAGGAAGTGGCCCTGATCGAGGAAAACGCCGATCAGATCCACGCGACCATCACCCGGCATCTGTCCCGGACCTTCATCACTCCCATCGACCGCGAAGACATTCTGCGCATCAATCAGCATCAGGAAGAAGGCATCGACTTCATCCACAACCTGACCACCCGCCTGCACATCTACGAATTTCAACGGATACGTTTTCCCGCGTTGCAACTGGCCCGCACGCTGACCGGGATGATCGCCCTGACCCGCGATATGCTTATAGGCCTGTCCCGCAAGACGGACTGTCATAACACGCGGGCGTTTCGAGCGTTGCGGGGCGAGTGTGAAATGCTGCTCAGCGTGGGCATCGCCGAGTTGCAGGACATGGCCGAACTGAGCCCGCAGGCCATTGTGGAAATGATCAAGTGGGGACAGGCGTACGACCGTATGGAACTGGCCGTGGAGCAGGTCGTCAAACTGGCGGAAACCATTGAGGAAGCGGTGTTGAAGAATGTTTGAAATACCTGTTCTGCTGGTGCTCATTGTGCTGGTGGCGCTGGTGTTCGACTTTACCAACGGGGCGCATGACTGCGCCAACGCCATCGCCACGGTCGTTTCGACCAAAGTGCTTTCTCCGCGAACGGCCGTCATTATGGCGGCCGTTCTCAATCTTGGAGGAGCGTTGCTGGGAACGGAGGTGGCCAAAACCTTGGGCAGCGGCATCGTGCACCCCGGGGTGGTGGCGGGCAGTCACGTCCTCGTGCCGGCCGCACTGGCGGGAGCCATCGCCTGGAATCTGATCACCTGGCACTTCGGCATCCCGTCCTCGTCGTCTCATGCCCTTATCGGCGGACTGATCGGGGCGGCGGTGGCCGATGCGGGGTTCAGTTCGCTCAACGGCATGTCTATTGTACACAAAGTATTGCTTCCTTTGATTATTTCTCCGTTGTCAGGCTTCATTGCGGGGTTTTTGTGCATGTGGCTGCTGTACTGGCTGTTCGCGCGCGTCAACCGGGGGGCGGTCAATCGCTCCTTCCGCAAACTGCAGATTCTGTCCGCCGGATTCATGGCCGTCAGCCACGGTCTGAACGACGCCCAGAAGACCATGGGCATCATCACTCTGGCGCTGGTGGTGTTCGGTCAGTTGGAAACAGTGGAGGTGCCCCTGTGGGTCAAGCTGGCCTGCGCTTCGGCCATGGCCGCCGGAACCGCCATCGGCGGCTGGAAGATCGTCCGGACCATGGGGCACCGCATTTTCAAGCTGGAGCCGGTGCACGGTTTCGCGGCGGAAACCTCGGCGTCGCTGGTGATCTGCGGCGCGTCGCTGGCGGGAGCGCCCATCAGCACCACGCACACCATCACGGCCTGCATTTTCGGCGTGGGGTCCACCAAACGGCTTTCGGCCGTGCGTTGGGGCGTGGCCGGAAATCTTGTCGTGGCCTGGGTGCTGACCATTCCGGCGGCGGCGGGCATTTCGTGGATCAGCTTCCATCTGCTGCGTCTGCTCTGGTGATCGTCGTCCGGGCATGCGGAGCATTTTCAACGTGAACTGCTCCAAAAGATGTGGGGCTCCGCCCCACACCCCGCCGGGGGCATGA
>CASQEL010000308.1 GCA_949427775.1 uncultured Desulfovibrionaceae bacterium | reverse complement strand
GGCGTCACAGGAGATCGCCAGACTCCGCAAAAAGGCCGTCCCGGCGAACGCGCCGAGACACGCCGTCTCCCGCGGACAGGGAGCCGACTCCAGACACGGAGCGCAGGGGGCGACGGACTGCCAAACGACATGTCCTGTTCCATACGGACCGGTTTCATGGCACCAGGCCGAGGACAGGAAAAACGCCCGTACCGGCACGCCCAGATGCGCCGCCAAATGCATGGTGCCGGTATCCGGCGTCAACAGGACGTCCAGCCCTGTCAACGCTTCCGCCAATGCCCGCCAGTCCGTCCTGCCGCTCAAATCACAGACGCGATCCAGTAAACGACCCGGCACATGCCGCAGAAGACGGCGGGCCGCCGGACGTTCCGCCGCGCTGCCGAACAGAAAAATCCGTGGACCGCCCAGGGCTTCGCAGGCTGTGCACACGGCCTGCGCCAGTATCGGCGGCGGCAGAGACCGTCGTGATTCCCGCCCGGCCAACACCACGCCCAATCCCCGTCCTCCCCCTTCGGCGATGGGATTCACCGCCTCCGGCGCAAGGGGGTCGTCCGCCAGCCATGCCCAGAAATCCACCAGGTTCAACGGCGCGATACAGCGCTCGCGAGTCCAGCGGAAAGCCATGCGCACCCACGACGAGCGCAACGCCTGTCCGCCGAGCATGCTGTGCCCGCGCACAATTTCCGGAGGAAACAACCGCGCAACAGCCCTGTTGAGCCCGGCGTGATTGCAATTGTACACGGTATTGAAATCCTCGCCCGCGAGAACGCCAAAAACCGCGCGATTATGTTCCACAGCCGCGCCGTCCTGAATGCCGTGCGCGGCGACACCGTGAACGACGGCCTCCGGATACACGAGCCGGGCCAACTCGACCAGTGTCCTGTCCACGCACAGATGCACCCTGCCCCGCTGTTGCAGCGTCCGCACAAGACGCTTGGTCTGAACCACATCTCCAAAACGGGCCAACTGAATCACAAGAAAGGTCTGCATATTCCACCACGGGTGTCGCCCACCGGCTCGCCGCCACGAACATCAGGGACAGAGCGGGACGCTCCGCAAAACGCGGCAGCGCCCCGTCGGCATCCCGATGCCCCGCGTTCCGACGGACATATTCAATAACGTCGTACGTCTTGCAATACTGGAAACCGCCCCGAGGAGCAAGCCGGACGCATTCGTGAAGAAACATCGGGAACGACGCCGACTCCCCTGTCCGGTGTTCACGCCCCGGCAGGTCGTTCAGGCCGCCCGACGTGGCGCATTGAGCTGCGGCGTCCCTTGAGGTATACATGGAGACATGCACTACTACCCCCTGTTCCTGGATCTTTCCCGTACCCACTGCCTGATCGTCGGCGCCGGCGATGTCGGACGGCGCAAGCTGACCACACTGCTGCAAAGCGCTCCGGCTTCCGTGTTGGTATTGGACGTCGCGCCTCCCTGCGCCGAACTGGCGGAGGCGCTTGCGGCCGACTCCCGGGTCACATTCGCCCGGCGGACATTCACGCCCGCGGATGTGGAAGGGCGAGGGCTCGTCTTCGCCGCCACCGGGAACAGAGCGGCCAACGCCGCCGTGGCCGCCGCCTGCGCGCGGCGGAATGTCCTGTGCAATTGCGCCGATGCCCCGCGCGAAGGCAACTGCATCGTGCCCGCCACGGCTCGCAAGGGAGATCTGATGGCGGCCCTGTCCACCGGCGGCGGCAGCCCGGCCCTGGCCCGCCGTCTGCGCCTGGAACTGGAATCCTGGCTGGAGCCTCGCGCCGCCCTGGCGACCCTGCTGGGGCGACTACGGCCGCATGTTCTTGCCATGCCCGGCAAGACAGGGCAAAATGCCGCCTTGTTCCGCACCCTGGCGCATTCTTCCCTGCGGGACGCGCTGGATACGGGCGACCGCGCCCGATGTGAAGCCTTGTTGCGGGAACTGCTGCCGGATGCCCTGCATCCGCATATACCGGAGTTCATGCATGATCTCGTTTGAGCAGATGACCAACACCCCCATGCTGCTGTACGGATGCGCCGCCCTGAGCGGGATCACGGGCATGCTGTTGCGCAGCGGGGCGTTGAAGAAAACGGCCTGCGGGCTGGCTGTGACGGGATTTCTCGCCCAAACGCTGTTCATGCTTATGGGCGGCCATGCCGCGCTTCCCGGAGGACTCAGCTGGGGGGCCTACCTGCAACTCCTGGCCTGGTTTCTGATCATTTGCGGCATAGGCGGCTGGTGGAAACTCCGCCTTGACGCCCCCCTGCTGTTCGCCGCGCCGCCGGCCCTGATTTTGTTTCTCATGTCGCACCGTTACCTCAACATGCAGGTCCGTCTGCCGGAAAACCTGAGTACGCCGTTTTATGCCCTGCATATCGGCGTCTTGTTTCTGAGTCTGGGACTGATGGCGCTGGCTTTCGGCGCTGGAGTGCTGTTTCTGTACCTGGAGCGTAAAATCAAAGCGAAAACGCCGCTCTCAGGATTCCGCAAGGACTTTCCCGCCCTGACGATTCTGGACAGAATCAATGCCGCCACCACGGTGGCCGGTTTTCCCCTGTATACGGCAGGTATGGTAGCCGGTCTGGTCTGGGCGGGCTCCGCATGGGGGGCGACCGTCACAGGCGACCCCAAGGAAATCGTCTCGTTAGCCATCTGGGCACTGTACGCGCTGCTCTTTCATATGCGGCTGGCCCAGGGCCGGCGAGGACGCAAGCCCGCCCTCCTGGCCATCCTGCTTTTCGCATTGTGCGCATTTTCCTTCCTGGTGGTCAATTCCTATATGGATACGCACCACTCCTTCATCAAACGGCAGTGACATGGACCACGATATTTATCTGATCGGACTCAATCACCGTACCGCGGGCGTTGAGGTTCGGGAACGTTTCGCCCTGGCGGACTTCTGCAGTCCGGAAACGTGGGGCATTCCCTGCGGACGGGAAATCAGGGAAGTCATGATTCTCTCCACCTGCAACAGGGTGGAGGTACTGGCATCCGGTATCGGAGACGTGCCGGGGCGCGTGC
>CASQEL010000307.1 GCA_949427775.1 uncultured Desulfovibrionaceae bacterium | reverse complement strand
GGGGTTTTTCGCGTTTGGGGCCGGAAAGGCCGCGCGAACCCGCGAATCCGGCTGGCAGAAGCGGTCGAAACGGGGATCGTTCGCCGGACATGCATGAACAGCGGTCGGACCGTCCGCCGGTCGCCGGGGAAGGCGCATGTTTCCGGCCTGTCGGCATTATGCCCGTTCCCCTGCCGGACAGGGCCGGATCAGAGGCAGAAATTCGCCGGTCTGATCGTCCAGTTGCAGCAGTCCGCCGTTGTCCAAATCAAAATACCAGCCGTGCAGGGTCAGGTCGCCGCGATCCGCGGCCGTGCGTATCCAGGGAAAGGTGAGCAGGTTTTCCAGGGAGATCCGGATGCCCCACATCTCGCAGGCCCGACGGCGTTCGGCCGGGTCGGCGTCGGGCAGCAGGCGATCCACGATTTTCCTGGCTCGCGCGATGACCTGCATCCAGACGCCCAGAAATTCATCCTCTCCTGTGCTGTCGTCTTCCAGCAGGCTGCGGATGCCACCGCATCCGGCGTGCCCCATGACGATGATGTCGCATACATGGAGGTGGCGCACGGCATATTCCAGCGCGGCGCTGACGCCGTGGCAGGTCAGGTCCGGGGCGTAGGGCGGCACCAGGTTGGCCACGTTGCGGATGACGAACAGATCGCCGGGGCGGCTGTCCGTCAGCAGCACCGGATCGACGCGCGAATCGCTGCAGGCGATGACCAGGGCCAGGGGATTCTGGCCTTCCCGAAGATCGGCGTAGAGGTTGTGGTCCTCGCAGAACCAGCGCCGCTGAAAGCGCCGGAACCCGGCCGCCAGGCGCACAAGCGCCGGAGCCTGACGCCGGAGACGGGGATGGTAATGGACGTGGTGACGGGGACGCTTGAGCGGCATGGGATCTCCTTGTGATGAGGGAACGGGACGCGGGCGCGTGCCTGTGCGATACAGAAATGCGGGGCCGGGGTCGAGAATTTTTTTGTAAGAAATGTTCGGAATGATGATAAAGAAGTTGACATTCATTTTCAATATATCTATATTCGGGGTCAACCGATTCTTCCTTCGCCCGTTCCGTCATGGCGGTGGTTTCATTGCGGCGGGACGGGAATGCGCAGGCACGGTTCGCGGTCGTCCCGGCAGCGTCGGAGAAGTGTGATCTGCCGCTGTCCGGAGGCGGGACTATCTTTGGAGCGGAGAAGGTGGCTGCCGGTATTGTCCGGCAGTGGACGGCGTTTTTCGTGGAGCACGCGGCACATGTGGCATGGTCGATGCCTCCGCGCAATGCATTTCCGCAACACGCGGCAAGGAGATGTTCTATGGAAACTGTTATTGTTGCGCTGTGCGTTACGGCGGCGCTGGTGTACATGGGCCGCACCATGTATCTGCGGATGACCCGCAAGGGCGGGGGGTGCGGATGCGGGTGCGGCGGTTGCGACAGCCGAAGCCCGAATCCGGGCGCGCGGCCCGGCGAGACGCCCGATCCCCCCGCCTGTTGCGGCGCAGATCGGCACGGTCGGCGCGGATGACTGGCGGGACTGTCGTTGCGACGGTCTGCGAATGTTGCCGGATCGCGCCCGATCCCGGTGCGGCGTATACCCCGTCACGCGGAGTTTTCCGACCACTGGGGGTGGAGAGCGCGTGTATGCACCCCTTCCGTCTCCGCGGCGCGGCGATCCTGTCTTCACTGTATTTTTGGGCTGTTTTATTGAAAAAGAAATTCATTTTAAACAACAGGGGGCTTCATCATGATGCAGCAGGCATCTTCCACAGCGTCTATCTCGTCGCCGCATGCCGCGCCTCGGGGCGGGGAACATCTGACCATCACCTCCCTGGCGCCGGGGCAGCGCGCGCATGTGCGGGCCGTCCGGGCCGGGGGAGAGCTGGGCCGCCGTCTGCGCGATATGGGGCTGATGCCCGGCGTGGAGCTGGCCGTGCTGCGCCGCGCTCCGCTGGGAGATCCCATCGCCGTGACCCTGGACGGTTACGATCTGTCGCTGCGTTGCGCGGAAGCGGCCCAGGTGGTGGTGGAACCCGCGTAGGGCCCGCCGACGTGCGGTACGCCGCCTCATGGGGTGGCGTCGATCTGAACATATTCCGAGGACAGCATTCATGACATCTATACGCATGGCCCTGGCGGGCAATCCCAACTGCGGCAAAACCACACTGTTCAACACCTTGACCGGGGCGCACCGTCAGGTGGGCAATTATCCCGGCATCACGGTGGAAAAGCATGAGCTGACGCTCACGGTCAACGGCACGGAGGTTCGTCTGCTGGACCTGCCGGGCACCTATTCCCTGAGCGCCTACAGTCAGGAAGAGGCCGTGGTCCGGCAGGTGCTGACAGACGAACGGCCTCAGATGATCATTGATGTGGTCAACGCCGGGGCGCTGGAGCGCAATCTGTACCTGGCGGTGCAGATGCTGGAGATGGGGCTGCCGCTGGTGCTGGCTCTCAACATGATGGACGAGGCCGAGGCCGGGGGGTTGCACATCAACGCGGCGCGCCTTTCGGAACTGCTGGGGGTTCCGGCGCTGCCCTGCGTGGGGCGCACGGGCAAGGGAGTGCGCGCCGTGCTGGAGCGGGCCGTGGATTTGGCCCGCACCTGGCCGACGCATCGGACGCCGCTGCGGCTGTCCTACGGGACGGACGTGGATCCCGTGCTGGAAGACATGACCGAGCGCATCTCCAAAGCCGGATTCCTGATCGCCTCCTATCCGGCCCGCTGGACGGCTCTCAAATATCTGGAGGGTGACGAACTGGTGCGCCGCATGGGCAAGGAGGCCGATCCCGCGCTGGCCGAGGCCCTGGAGGCGGACGTGGCCCGGCTGGCCGCGCACCTGAAGGACACCCTGGACGCCACGCCTGAAGGGGTCGTCGCGGACTACCGGCACGGCTTCATCACGGCCCTGCTGCGCGACGGCGTGTTGCAGCGCGAGCCCGTGCACGGCCTGCGCAACACCATCACGGCCAAACTGGATGCGGTGCTGATCAACCGGGCCCTGGGGCCGATCATCATGCTGGCCGTGCTCTGGCTTACCTATCAGCTCACGCTGACGGTG
>CASQEL010000306.1 GCA_949427775.1 uncultured Desulfovibrionaceae bacterium | reverse complement strand
ATACGCACGGATCACGAATGCGGCACTCCGGCAGAAATGCGGGATCGTCTCCGCCGGGGCATGTACGTCATCATCCGCGAGGGGTCGGCGGCCCGCAATCTGTCGGCGCTGATCCGGGGCGTGACGCCGGGCAACGCCCATCGTTGCCTGTTCTGCACCGATGATCGCCACCCCGGCGACATCCTGGCCGAAGGCCATATGGACAACCATCTGCGTCTTGCCGTGCGGCACGGGCTGGACCCGCTGCTGGCCGTGCGCATGGCCACTCTCAACGCGGCCCAATGCTACCGCCTGTCCCACAAGGGCGGCATCGCTCCGGGCCTGGACGCGGATTTTCTGCTGGTGGACGATCTGCGGGAATTTTCCGTGCGCGAAGTCTACGCCAAAGGCGTCAAAATCGCGGAGAACGGCGCGCTGCGCGTCCCCATTCCCGCCGACGCGCCTCCTGTGGTCACGGACACCGTGCGTCCCGCGCCGCTGACGCCCGAAGCGCTGGCTCTGGCCCTGCCCACGGGCAGAGCACGGGTCATTGGCGTGCAACCGCGTTCGCTGGTCACCACAGCCCTGGAATGGACGGTCGTCACCACCGGCGGTTTCTTTGATGCGGCCCGCAACCCCGGCCTGACACGCATTGCGGTCATCGAACGCCACAAGGGCACGGGGCATGTCGGGCTGGGCCTGCTGGAGGGATACGTGCTCCCCGGCCGCCGTCTTGGCGGAGCCATAGCCACCACCATTGCCCATGATTCCCACAACATCGTCGCGGCCGGCGACGCCGTGGGGGATATTCTGGCCGCCGTGGAGGATCTGCGGCGCATGGGAGGCGGCATCACCCTGGTCCGCAACGGCGCGGTGCTGGATCACCTGCCCCTGCCCGTGGCCGGGCTCATGTCCGACAAGACAGCCGAGGAGATCAGCGCCCGCATGACGGCCCTGGAAGCCCTGGTCCGCCGGGAATTTCCCGTCAGTCCCGATGTGGATCCGTTCATGACCCTGAGTTTCATGGCTCTGGCCGTCATTCCGGATCTCAAGCTCACGGATCAGGGGTTGTTCGACGTGCGCGCGTTCGATTTTGTCTCCGTCAGCGTGCAGCCGTAGAGAAGTTCGCGCCGGCAACGCGGAAAAGGGGGGAAACGTATAACGCCGACGAGGCACAGCGCCGTGTTGCGCAACAAGCGCGGTCAAGGCAAAAAAGCGCTGTGCCCCGGAGAGTGTCCGGTTACGGGCACTTTTTGAGAATGCGGGCCGGATTGCCCCCTACGACCACGTTGTCGGGCACGTCTTTCACCACCACAGCCCCGGAGGCCACGACCACATTGTTTCCCAGGCGCACACCGGGATTGATCACCGCATTCCCCCCGATCCAGACATTGTCGCCTATGCGCACGGGCTTGCCGTACTCCAGCCCGGAACGGCGCAGAACGGGGTCCACGGGATGCGTGGCCGTAAAAATGCTCACCCGCGGCCCCAGGAGACAATCGTCGCCGATGGTCACTCTGCACACATCCAGGATGACGCAGTCGAAGTTGGCATAAAAATTCTCGCCGACAAAAATATTGCTTCCGTAGTCGCACCGGAATGCGGGTTCAATGTACAAACGCTCTCCCGAGGCCCCGAACAGGCGTTTCAGGAGAACGCGTCGTTCATCCGCGTCGGCCGCATCGGCCAAACGAAGGATATGCCGGGCGTGTGCTCTCTCCGCAACCAGCACGCTGTCCGAAGCGTCATAGAGTTCGCCCGCGAGCATCTTTTCCTTTTCCGTCATTACCGTCTCCTTACCGGTTCCGGAGGCCACGGCCGAAGCGCCTCTCCGCACGACGCACTCCCGACGCGCCGGGCAAGGTTTCGGTATACCCGCGCGCGGCGCCCGCGGCGGCAGCTATCCGGAATTATGAACGCCGTACTTTTTCATCCTGTTCGTCTTCTTCCACAAACAGATCCTTGACCCGCACATTAAGCGCTCCGGCGATATATGCCAGAGTACTGATGCGGCAATCGTTGATCCGGTGGTCCCGCACCCGTGCGACGGTATCCATGGACAAGCCCGTTTTCTGCATCACGGTTGCGTAGGTGTCGCCCGTACGCTCCATGACTTCCCTGACTTTGCTGATAAGTATCGGTGTTTTCATAATTCTTCATTATAGCAAATCCTTTTACTTTCTTCTTCTCTTATAAAAAGGAGAAGTCTATACTGCGAAACGTCTTGCTGCCTGTCTTCGCGCGGAGACAGGCGAGCGGGTATCGCCGCAACATATTTCGGCAAGGCGGCAACGCCTCGCCAAGGAGGAACGTCATGTTAAAATATCAAGAAATATATATCGTATTTACGGATAGCACGCCGGCCATGAAACGGCTGCACGACGTGACGCGCGCGACGGATCAACGTCAATTGGCGGCGTTTTTCAACGTTCGTCAGTCAGCCATATCCGACGCCCTGCGGCGCAATCGCATTCCCCTGGACTGGCTTCTGCAGTTGCAGCACAGCCACGGAATTTCTCCTCTATGGGTGATCACGGGAGCGGGCGAGCGGCACATCCGGGAATAGGAGGATTCCGCGGCGGTTCGACGCGCCTGTGAAAACGCTCCGTTCCGCGGCTCTGTGCAACGGCAGGGATGCAATTTTTCCGGTAGCGACCGGGGTGGCGCGCCGGCGCGCTGAAATATTTCGGGACGACGCTTGACATGTCCGGTTGCAGGATTATGCTCATATGAACAAAACATGACCGACGCTCGCAAGGAGAATGCAATGCGCAAGATAGCTGTTTCCAGTGAAGGCCCCACGCTGGACGATATGGTGGACCCGCGTTTCGGGCGTGCCGGAGGCTTAGTGCTGGTCGATACGGACGATATGACGACGGAATATCTGGACAACGGCGCGTCGCAGACGTTGCCTCAGGGGGCCGGGATAGAAACGGCGGAACGCATGTCGGCGGCCGGAGTCGAGGTGGTTTTGAGCGGGTATGTGGGCCCCAAGGCCTTTGAAGCGCTCCAGGCGGCGGGGATCAGGATCTGCCAGAATCTGGACGGCATAACCG
>CASQEL010000305.1 GCA_949427775.1 uncultured Desulfovibrionaceae bacterium | reverse complement strand
AGTCCCTCCATTTTGCCGGTCGGCGCAAAGCGCCGGCCGGCCATTGGGGTGCAGGGGAATCATTCCCCTGCCGGGGGGGGGTGGGGGCGAGCAGCCCCCAAGAGCGCATTTCAACCTGAAAATGCTTTAGAATTTTCAGGTTGAAAATTCTCCGGCGGGACGGCTGCCGGACATGCAAAAATCCCCGCGATGGCGACATCGCGGGGATTTTTCATGGGGCACGCGGGGGCGGGGTCAATAGACCACGCTGTAGGACATGACTTCCGGTCTGTGAAAGTAGAATTCCACACGCCGGTTCATCGCCCTGTTTTCCTCATCAATGCCGGGCTTGAGGGGGCGGGTGTCGGCGTAGGCCACGCCGCGCAGACGGGTGGACTTGATGCCGTGGTTCACCAGATAGCGCAATACGGCGGCGGCGCGGGCCCCCGAGAGTTCCCAGTTGGACGGATAGGGGAAGCGCACTTCCTCGGGATCGGCATGGCCGCGCACGACAAGATAGAGATTGTATTCGTTCAGGACATTCAGCACGTCGGTCAGAATTTTTTCCGCGCCGGGAGCCAGTTCCGCCGTGCCGGGTCTGAACATCAGATCGGAATTGACCCGCAACTGCACGCCCACGTCATCGGCGCTGATGCCGGACGAGTTTTGGGGAATAGCGTCCGCCATGATCATTTGCTTGAGCTTTTGCGCGATGGCGATATGCGTTTTCTCGACTTCCGTAATTTTCATGTCACGGGTGTCGATTTTATCCGTGTTCTGAATGAAGGGGTTATTGGAAACCGGGGCGGTGCTGCTGGAATCGTAGGTGCGTTCTCCGGAGAAATACGCGGCCAGCCCGGCCTTGGTTTCCTGCGGGGTCACGTTCAGAATCCAGAGCAAGAGAAAAAAGGACATCATGGCCGTCACAAAGTCGGCGTAGGCAACTTTCCAGGCGCTGCTCATGGGACGATCCTCTCGGGGAGATTATGCGGAGGGCAAAAAACAGGAAAGGCGGCGGGCGCTTTCCAAATACGCCGACGCCCTGCCGCGACAGGGCGTCGACGCCGCAACGGCGGAGCGAACCGGGACTAACCGCTCTTCAGGCGTTCTTCCATCTCGGAGAAGGAAGGCCGGAAGGGGCAGGGAATGGCCCGGCGACCGTATTCCACGGCGATCAGCGGCGTGGAGCCGCGTATGGCGGCGGCTACCGCTTCCTTGATGGCGTTATAGTAAAAATGTTCTTCGTGGGCGAAGTTTTCCAGCTTGGCCCCCATGGGACCGAACACGCCGTAACAGAACAGAATACCGATAAAGGTACCGACCAGAGCCGCGGCGATGTGATGGCCCAGCACTTCCGGCGGTTCATTGATTTTGCCCATGGTCAGCACGACCCCCAGCACGCAGGCCACGATACCCATGCCGGGCATGGATTCCGCCATATGGGTGACGGCATGGGCGGGCAACAGGTCTTCCTCGTGCATGGTGGCCATGTCCATTTTCATGAGACTGTCGATGTCCGCCGGATCGCCGGTAGTCAGATAGACTCGCAGCGTGTCGCCGATGAAGGTGACGGTCTTGGTCCGTTTGGAAATGGAGGGATATTTGCTGAAGATAGGACTCGATTCGGGTTTTTCCACATCGCTTTCAATGCTGATGACCCCTTCACGGTGCATCTTTGAAAAAAGCGCGTACAGCAAGGCCAACGTTTCGAGATATTTGGCTTTGCTTGAACCGGGGTCCCCAAAGATGTTGCCCATGCTTTTGACGATCAGCCCGAAGGTGTACTTGGTCTGGGAACCGAAGAAGGCTCCCAGGCCGGCCCCCAGAATAATAAGATATTCGGCGGGCTGAAAGAGCACGGAAAACTGACCGTGCGACATGATGTAGCCTGTGCATACCGATGCGACGACGATGGCAAGCCCTATCAGAATATACATGTTTGACGCCTATGTTGTAGGTTCCTGTGTCGGAGACGAAGGGAGTTCCAGATGTTCGATCTCGTCCAAAAGATATTCCAGATTCAACCCCGGAGAGATGGGCGGCAGAATCCCCCTGCCCATCCGTAGTATCTCATCGCCCCAAACGGTCAATTCCTTTACCCCCGCGCGCGCAATACTGAACATGGTGAGGCTTTTTTTCGCCGTATCCGGCGTGCCGCGCTGCACAAGGCGGCAGTGCAGGCGGGTGTCGCGCCTGTCGTTGGACAGGCTGACCACCGCCGCTCCGAGAAACAACGATACTGTCGTGTATTTTCCCGGCAGGGGGCTGGCCAGTTTGAGGTAAATATACAAAAAAGCCCCTTCCCAGGTTCCCGACGGAGGGAGAAAGGCATGGGGCACGCGCAACGCCACCCCCGCGCTGGAGCTGTTTTCCAGCACCACGGAGCCGTTGCCGTTGCGGCTGACAAGATCGGGTTTGCCCAGAACCGCCAGAGGCAGAACGCGATCTTCCGAAGGGGAGCGGAACCATACCGCAATCTCCCGGACAACTCCCGGCGGAGGCGATATGCGGAAACTTGTCCGCCGCTCGTCTATGGGTTCATTGTTGCTAGCGGTCGTCATATGACTTTTTCAAGCCTCCGGTTGATTTGGGAGAAGCGCGCCTCCGAAGACCGATGCTCTCAGCGTCCGAAAAGTCCCCGCACCGCGCCTTCCAAATCCCGCGCGGGATTGCGGGCGGGCGCGCCGTCGCCGGATTTCCGCGGCCGCAACAGACCGTCGGGAGTCTTGATTAGGCTTTCCAGGGCCCGCCGGGGATCCACGCCATAGGAAATACGGGAAAAGGGTCCGGAAGCCACCACGGGAACAGTCATGCCCAGCAGATGCATATCCGCAGCGAAATCCAGACTGTCCCGGGGCAGGTTTATCGTTGCTTTCCCCTTGGCTGTAAACGCAGGAGAGGATAACGTCAAGGGGGCAATGGTGACAATACCGCTCTTTGCGGTAAAAGGGGCCTGGAGCGCGTCGAAATGCGTCGGCGCGTTCCCGCCCGAAAGACCGGGCACGCCCCGCGGCAGCACGGAGAAGCCGTTCAGGGCGATGTCGCGCAGGGTGAGCTGTCCCTTGCCGGAGAGG
>CASQEL010000304.1 GCA_949427775.1 uncultured Desulfovibrionaceae bacterium | reverse complement strand
CGCTCAGGGTTGCAATCGCAAGATTGCCTCCGCTGGGAATCCCCTCCGTTTAGGGTGGGGAGGATGTCAACTAGGGTCAGGACTCATTAAAACGCCGTCCGCGAAAAGCCGAATTTTTTCGGCCGGCAAGGCGCACGGCCACCATTGGCCGAAGCCGTATTGAACATACTGCAAGGTCAATGGTGGCCGTGCAACGCCGCGGGACGGAAAAAGGCGGCTTTGCAGCAGGCGGATTAATGAGTCCTGACCCTAAACAGGTGCTGTATCGCCAACCACATTTACAATTCTTTGGAGACCGCATGTTTGGTTTTCTTTTCAAACAGATATTTGGAAGTAAAAATGAACGTTACCTGAAACGGCTGCGTCCGTTGATCGCAAAAATCAACGCCTTTGAGCCGGAGATGGAGTCTCTGGCCGACGCCGAACTGCCCGCGCGTCTGGCCGAATACCGCCGTCAGGTGCAGGAAGGGGAGCGCACGCCGGACGAGGTTCTGCCTCCGGTGTTCGCCCTGGTGCGGGAAACCTCCCGCCGCGTCCTGGGCATGCGCCACTACGACGTGCAGTTGGTGGGCGGCATCGTGCTGCACAAAGGAAAAATCGCCGAGATGAAGACCGGCGAAGGCAAAACGCTGGTGGCCACGCTGCCGGTGGTGCTCAACGCCCTGTCGGGCAAGGGCGTGCATGTGGTCACGGTCAACGATTATCTTGCCCGGCGCGACGCCGAATGGATGGGCAAGGTCTACGGCGCGCTGGGGCTGACCACCGGGGTTATCGTGCACGGCCTTTCGGATGAGGAACGGAAGGAAGCCTACAACGCGGACATCACCTACGGCACCAACAACGAGTTCGGTTTCGACTACCTGCGCGACAATATGAAGTTTTATGCCGAACAGCTGGTGCAACGCGGCCATAACTACGCCATCGTGGACGAAGTGGACTCCATCCTGATCGACGAGGCGCGCACGCCGCTGATCATTTCCGGAGCGTCGGAGGAATCCGTGGGATTGTACCGGACCATGGACGAGGTGGTCTGCAAGCTCGGCGAAGGCGACTACACGGTGGACGAAAAAGCCCGCACCGCCATGCTGACCGAGGCGGGCGTGGCTCGTTGCGAAGAGCTTCTGGGCATCGAAAACCTTTTCGACCCCGCCAACATCACGGCCCAGCACCATATTCTTCAGTCCCTCAAGGCGCACCATGTGTTCAAACGCGATGTGGATTACATCGTGCAGGACGATCAGGTACTGATCGTGGACGAATTCACGGGGCGGCTCATGCCGGGGCGGCGTTTCTCCGACGGTCTGCATCAGGCCCTGGAGGCCAAGGAACACGTCACGGTGGCTGCGGAAAATCAGACGCTGGCCTCCGTCACCTTCCAAAACTATTTCCGGCTTTACGACAAGCTGAGCGGCATGACCGGCACAGCCGATACCGAAGCCGTGGAATTCAAGCAGATCTACAATCTCGAAGTGGTTTCCATTCCGCCCAACAGACCGATGATCCGCAAGGATTATCCCGATCTGATCTACCGCACCCGCAAGGAGAAGTACGAGGCCATCATCCGGTCCATTCAGGACCTGCACGAAAAGGGCCAGCCCGTGCTGGTGGGCACCATTTCCATCGAAACGTCGGAATTCATTTCCCGAATGCTCAAAAAACGCGGGGTGCCGCACAATGTGCTCAACGCCAAGCATCATGAGCAGGAGGCCGAGATCGTGGCGCAGGCGGGCCAGGCCGGCAAGGTGACCATCGCCACCAACATGGCCGGGCGCGGTACGGACATCATGTTGGGCGAAGGCGTGCAGGAGCTGGGCGGCCTGCATATTCTCGGCACCGAGCGTCATGAAAGCCGCCGCATCGACAATCAGCTCCGAGGACGGTCCGGCCGTCAGGGCGATCCCGGCTCCTCGCGCTTTTATCTTTCTCTGGAAGATGATCTCATGCGCCTGTTCGGGTCCGACCGCATTTCCGGGCTGATGCAGAAACTGGGCCTGGAAGAAGGGGAGTCCATCGAAAACGCCATGGTCACCCGGGCTGTGGAGGGCGCGCAGAAGCGGGTGGAAGCCCACCACTTCGAGATCCGCAAGACTCTGCTGGATTATGACAATGTCATGAGCCAGCAGCGCGAAGTCATTTATTCTCTGCGGCGCGAGCTGATGCAGGAAGATGATCTGATGCCGGTGCTGGAGGAGTTTCTGGCCGACGTGCTGGACGACGTCTACGGACCGCTGGAGGCCGCGGGCATCGAGGCCCGCGACGAAGCGGGCGAAACGGTCCGGACCCGATTGCGCGAGATTTTCAATATCGACCGCGTGCTGGCCGAGGACGCGCCGTTGCCCGACAGAGAGGGCGCGCGGGCCATGGTGATGGGCATTCTCGAAACTCTGCGGGAAGACGCTCCGGATATTTATAAAGACATCGTCCGGTATTTTCTGCTGGAAGAGCTCGATCGCTGCTGGAAGGAACACCTGCGCAACATGGATTCCCTGCGCGACGGCATAGGTCTGCGCGGGTACGGCCAGAAGGATCCCAAACTGGAATACAAGCGCGAAGGCTTTGAAATGTTCCAGGCCATGCTGTTCCGTATCCGCGAAAGCGTGTTCAAGGCGTTGACGCGGGTGCGCGTGCAGCGCGCCGAGGAAGAGGAGGAGCAGCCGCGCGAGGAATTTCGTCACAAGGAAGAGCCCGGGGGCGTTTCCTATTCCGGCCCCGCGGACGGCGAGGTCGAGGATGCGCGCGCTCCGGCAAAGGCGGGGCCACGGATAGGCCGTAACGATCCCTGTCCTTGCGGCAGCGGCAAAAAGTACAAGAAATGCTGCGGTCGCGGCAAATAGCTCCGCCGTCCGCCCGGCCGAGGCATCGCTTGACCGCGGCATGGGCTGGTGGCACCATGGACGAAGGCCAGGTTGTTCGCTCATCTCAACAGGAGTGCTCTGCTATGGAAGATCTGCTGCAAAAACTCAAACCCACACTGCTTATGGGGCCGGGCCCCTCCTGTGTGCCCGATGCCGTGTACGCGGCTTTGGCCAAACCCACCATCGGTCACCTGGATCCGTATTTCGTC
>CASQEL010000303.1 GCA_949427775.1 uncultured Desulfovibrionaceae bacterium | reverse complement strand
CCGCCGCCGCGTACAGCGCGTGTTTTTCCTCGGGGGTCGGGTTGGGCAGCACATCCAGCGGCACGCGCAGCATGGCGCCCATCGTGCGCAGCAGTTCCGGTGTGGCATCGCCGTCCCGGACGAAACCGGAAACAACAAGCCGCAGGGACACGGTCGGGCTCAGAGCGCGGGCGCGGCGCAACGCCGGAAGCAGCGGCTGGACGTCCAGTTTGTCGTCCGCGGCGATACGTCCGAACAGGAGCGCCAGCACATCGTCGTCCCGAACTCCCAGGCGGGCGCGCATGGAGGCCCGGCGGGCGGCGTCGGGACAGGGCAGGGCGGCGGGTTCCACGCCCATGGGAAGAGACGTCAGCCGGGGACCGGGAAAAAGCGCCGGGTCCAGGGCGTACGCCGCGCGCAGATGGGAGAACCAGCCCCGCAACACCTCGACCGCCGCCGAGGAATTGGCTCCCAATGCGTCGCGGGGAGTGCAGCCCGGCCACATATGGGCCAGAAACGGTCCGGCGTAATTTTTGTAGTTGATGCTGTGGTTGACCGCTGTCACCGGGAAAAGTTCCGGCGCATGGCGGTTGCGGGCCTGACACAGCGCGGGATATTCCGTGACCGGATCGGAAAAGTGAAAAACGTGGTACGGGGTGTCGCGCAGGGCCTGGGGCAAATCCGTGCGGGGCAGACAGCGCACGGCGTTCCGGCGCACGGCGGACAGATGGGAACGCCGTTCCAGTTCCCGGCGCAGCGCGTCGGGATTGCCCACGAAAAAGTCGTACCGTTCAAACGGATCGAGCTCCAGCAGGGCGGCCATGAAACCGGCGTTGGCCATCTTGCGGCCGTTGATGGCGCCGCCCTCGAAAAACGGATGCAGAGAACCGAACACGCCGGCCATCATCGATCTCCTTCCGCCCAGGGAGTAAGGGACAGATAGTGGCGGTACCGGTCGGCCTTGGGCGTTTCCTCGTTCCAGGGTTTGCGGGGGCCCGAATAGTGCCACACGCCTTCAGTGAGATGCTCCACATCCGAAGAATGCAGCAGGTAGTTGAATTTTTGCGGCAGAACGACGCTGCGGCCGAAGAACACCTTGTTCAGGGCGTCCTGATCGGGGTGGAGCAGGCGGGGGTCGGACAGGACAAGTTGCAGCGCCGCGTCGAAGTCGCCGTCGCGACGGATGGCCGCCATGTCCAGCAGCAACACGCCCGCGTTGAAATAGCGGGACATGGGGATGCCCATGGACAGGCTGGCGCGGGCCACACGGGCGGCCCATTGTTGTTGAGGCGTCGTTCCCTTGCGCCCGATCGCCCCGCTCAGACAGGGATCGGGCACGGCCCCCAGGGGGCGGCCCCGGAGATCCGTCTCCCAGAGTTCGGCCAGATCCAGATCCGCCACCAGGTCCGTATCCATATACAGGATGCGCGGCTCGTCCACCAGTTGGGGCAGAAACAGCCGGTACAGGGTGGCGAAGGTCAGAGGGCGCATGATGGCGGAGGATTCGTCCATGCCGGGCAGGCAGGAGGACGGTTCCAGGGCGTGCAGGATCAGCTCCTGATGGTACGCGGCCACCAGTGACTGAAAACGCGCGGCATCTTCAACAGTCAGCGTGGCGTCGTGGAGCAGATGCAGGCGTACGGGACGTTTGGTGTTCGCCAGCACGGACGCGACCATGGCTCCGGCATGCCGGGCGTAACGGCCGTCCTGATTCCGGAAGGCGACGGCAAGGGACAACGTGTTCTCTGTCATGGCGGTATCTCCGTTGAAGAGCCTACACGGTCCCCGGCAAAAACAGAAGCGCCGAGTCTCCCGGAAACAGGGATGGAATTTTTTGTCCCGGATCTAATCTTCCCAAAATTCATGCCGATAAGGACAATGAGTGGGGAAAGGGGAGGCGTTTGCATGAACGTTCTCCCCCAGTCTGTCGACCTGATCGGCAAGCCGTCCGAACCGGCCGTGTCGCGACCGTGTTTGGGGACGGTATGCTCGGAGTGCGCCGCGATCGCTGCGAACATGCGCGTCGGATCGTGCATGGCATGCGGGGCGAGTCTTCGGGCAGACTATGCGCTCGAATCCTGCAATGACGCATTCAGGGAGGAATGGTCATGTCTTTTGTTATCAGAGAAACAGCCTCGGCGTATCAGGTGGCTGCCGGCCTGTCCCGATCGTACCGGCGTGTTTCCGCGGCAGCGCGACGACTTGCGTTGAAGCTGGGCCTGGAAAACGATTTCGCCGGCGCGGGCGTGGATGCGCTGGCGCGTTCGGATATTGTCGCTTTCAAACCGGCGGAGTGTACCGCGGCCGAAGCCATGGCGCTGTTGCAAACGGCGGGCGGCGCGCTGGAACATATTGAAACCCTGTTGGAGCGGATGGACGGCCTGGCCCGTGAGGCCGCGTCGCCGCGGTGCGGCGACGTCCGCCGGAGGGAGCACGACGCCGGGTATCAGAAGTTTGCCGGGGACATCAGCCGCATCGCCGATGAAACCAGGTATGCCGATATGACGTTGCTGGACGGTTCGCTGACCCGGGAAGGCGGCGTGCGTATCGAGATCGGAACGGAGCCGGTCGCCGGTGAAATAGCTGTCTGCATTCCTTCCATGGACGCCGGAGCTTTGGGGCTGGGGGCGCAGGCCGGGGGAGCGGGCGGTTCCATCGCTACTCACGCGGCGGCGGAGAGAGCTGTGGGCGCTGTGGCGGCGGCGTTGGAGAGCGTGCGTTCCGTGCGGAGCGGCCTGGAAGAAACCGGCGAAACGCTGGAGGCAAGTCTGCGCGCCGTGCGCCTGCAGGTGCAGAACATGGCCTCGTGCGCATCCCGCATTCCTGATGCCGATATGGCATTGGATATGCTGGAATTCGTGCATTCCCATGTTTTGCGGCAACCTTCGGTGTCGCTGCTGGCGCAGACCAATGCGCCGCGCCTGGCTATGAGCTTGTTATAACCGCGCGGGCCGCCCGGCGGCGCGCCCGGAGAAGATCCGGAGTCCGACGCCGCCCGCGTCCGCAAGATGCCGGTATTTTCAGCCGCCGCGCAGCAACTGCGCGGCGGCGTTTTTGTATGGAGAAAACCCCCCGCTAGGCGGGGGGTTCCAAAAAGCTTACAGCT
>CASQEL010000302.1 GCA_949427775.1 uncultured Desulfovibrionaceae bacterium | reverse complement strand
GGGCGACCGTGGCGGCGATCGCCGGTCAGGCATCGTTCACGCCGCCGAAATAGGTCATTCCGGCGGGCGTGAGCGCGATATCGTCAGTAATCTGATCCGTGACGCGGCAGTAGCCGTACTGCAGCCACGCATCCACCACGTCGTTGACGATGGAACGGGAAAAGCCTGCGCGCACGGCCTGTTCCAGCAACCGGGGAAAACGTCCGGACGGCAGAGGCTTGGGGGCGTTGCGCACCGCGCGTCGCAGCCAGTGTTCGGCCCGTTGATATTCTGTTTCCTTCATGAGTGTTCGCTTTAATCGGTACGGCAGTGGCAGCCCAGGCTTTCCTTGTTGCGCAGGGCCGCCTGGGTGATGACATAGGCTGTATGTGAACCGTGGAACAGATCCACCAACGGACGCGAGAGCCGCGTGCGTTTGTAAAAATCATGAATATGGCGTGAAAGGTCGCGCAACTCCTCGAAAGCCCGCCGCAGTCTTGCCGTAGAGCGTGAAATTCCCACATAGTTCCACATGGTGTTGCGGATGGAGGCCCAGTCCTGGGTCAGCAGGGCGGGGTCGTCATTTTTTTCGTCGCCCAACGGCACCCAGTCAGGGATGGCGTCCTGCATGCGGCGCGAGAGCACGGTACGCGAACCCGCGCGGCGCGCCACGTCCTGCCCCGCGCTCCAGCCCCAGACCAGACCTTCCAGCAGCGAAGTGCTGGCCAGACGATTGGCGCCGTGCACGCCGGTACAGGCGCATTCCCCGACGGCGTACAGCCCCTCCAGAGTTGTGCGTCCATAGTCGTCGGTCAGGATGCCGCCGCAGAAGTAGTGGGCGGCGGGCACCACCGGGATCGGCTCTTTGCAGATATTGATGCCGATTTTGGCGCAGTTCCGGAAGACGGTAGGGAAGCGTGTTTCCAGGTCCTCTTCCACGCGGCTGACGTCAAGGTACAGGCACGGCGCGCCGGTGCGCAACATTTCCGAGAGCATGGCCTGGGCGACGATATCGCGCGGGGCAAGGTCGCCGCGTTTGTCATAACGCGGCATGAAAGGCGTTCCCTCCGCATCCAGCAGGCGCGCGCCTTCGCCGCGCAGGGCCTCCGTGATCAGGGGGCGGCGGTTCGACATTTTCTGGTACAGAGCGGTGGGGTGAAACTGCATAAACTCCAGATTGGCCAGCGCAACCCCGGCCCGGTGCGCCATGGAAACGCCCGACCCCACGCAGGACGGCGAATTGGTGGAGTGCAGGAAAACCTGCCCCACGCCGCCGGTGGCGAGAATGGTCCAGTCGGCGAGAATGGTTTCCGGATGGCCGTGTTCCTCGTTGAACACGTATGCGCCCAGACAACGATTTTGTACGGTATACCGGTAGGCCGCCTCCCGCGCATGGTGGCGGCTGGTCAGCAGATCGATGGCCGAGCGGCCGGTCAGTACGCGGATGCGCGAAGAAGCCTTGACCTGAGCCATAAGCCCTTCCATGATAGCCCGTCCCGTGTAATCCGCCCTGTGCATGATGCGCGGGGCGGAGTGCCCTCCCTCGCGGGTCAGGTGCCAGGAGCCGTCGGTGCGGCGATCAAAGACCACTTCCGCGCGTTCGATGAGGATTTTTTCAATGGCTTCCGGACCTTTGCGGCACAGATGGCGCACGGCTCTGGTATGGTTGTACCGGTGTCCGGCCACCAGAATATCCCGTTCCAGGGCTTTGGCGTCGTTGCCTTCGGCCGCCTGATAAATAATGCCGCCCTGCGCCAGTTCGGAATTGTCCAGGCCGGAGCCCGCATTGATCAGCGTGACGTCGTGTCCGGCGTCGGCCAGAGTCAGAGCCGCCGTGCATCCGGCGATGCCGGAACCGATAATCAGCACCTGCGTATAGAGTCTTTGAAATTCCATGGGATTATACTCCAGCTTTGCGGCATGCTTCCAGCATCCGTTCCAGGGATGCCCGCGCGGGCGCCCGATGAGCGGAGGGGATGGACACGGGCTGTGCGATACCCGCCCGAATATGCTGTAATGTCGTCAACAGCTTGTCTTCCGTCACTTTGGCCATATGGGAGCAATAGGCCCGGTGCAGACGTGCGACGGTGTGGTGTCCGGCATGGCGGGCGCGAAGGCGCTCCACGAGATTGGTTTCCGTGCCGATGACCACTGTGCTGTCCTGAGGAGCCTGGGCCGCGTATTTGATCAGAAAAGCCGTGGAACCCGCCGCATCGGCTGCCTGTACCACTTCGGGGCTGCATTCCGGGTGCACCGCGACGAGGCAGTCGGGATGCGCCTCGCGCATGGCGCGGATCTGTTCAGGGGTGAATTTGGCATGGATGGCGCAGCAACCCGGCCAGAGCAGAAGGCGCTCGCGGATGTCTTCCGGCGCGTCCGCTGCGTCGCTTTTGCGACGAATGTCCAGAATCCGCCACTGGGATGCGTCCAGCCCCAGTTCCCGTGCGGTGTTGCGTCCCAGGTTTTTATCGGGAAGGAACAATACGGAATCCCCCTGTTCCAGAGCCCAACGCAGCATGGTACGGGCGTTGGCCGAGGTGCATACCGCTCCGCCGAAGCGTCCGACCACGGCTTTGACGGCCAGAGAGGTATTCACATAGGCCAGGGGCACCACGTTGCGGCCGGCGGCGTTCAGGCGTTCCAGCACCTCGTTGACCCGCGTGGCGGGCGTCATTTGCGACATGACGCAGTTGGCGGCTGTTTCCGGCAGGTAGATCTGCTGGCCCGGCCGGGCCAGCAACGCCGCCGATTCAGCCATGAAATACACGCCGCAGAACACGATATGCGGCGCGGTAATGTCGGCCACCTTCCGGGCCAGCTCCAGAGAATCTCCGGTTATGTCGCAGTGGGTGATGACGCTTTCCTGCTGGTAGTGGTGTCCTACCACGCAGAGGCTGTCGCCCAATGTTTTTTTCAGGGCCGCAATGGTTTCGGCGGTCGTGCCCATCTGTCGCTCCTTGCCGCGATGGCGTTTGGACATAGACTGTGCATTTCGAGGACCGTATGGTCCGGAGGTTTCATCTGTGGAAGCGCTGTTTCCCGGGCAAATCACTCTCTGCTGCAGCGCATGCTGAAATCGGCGGCCGGGGCGGAATGTGTCAGGCGGCCCACAGAGATGAAATCCG
>CASQEL010000301.1 GCA_949427775.1 uncultured Desulfovibrionaceae bacterium | reverse complement strand
GCACCTTGTTGTCGAATACCAGATCCTGCAGAGTACCCCGCTCCGCCGCCATGAGCACCGCGCGGTGCATAGTGTTGACAGGCGTGATGGTCCGTTCCTTGCGGGGAACAAGCGTGATGCTGTCCTGAGGACAGGAACGCACGCACACGCCGCAGCCCAGACAGATCTCCTCATTCAGTACGGGACGTTGCCCTTCCGGCATATCCCGCAGACGGAGCGCGCCCACCGGGCAACGTCGCACGCAGGCCCCGCAGCCGACGCAGGTCCGGGATTCCGTGCGCACGATAAAATTGGAGTGGATGGTCCTGGTGATGCCGAAGCGCTGCACGGCCAGCAACGCCTCGCAGCAACAGCCGCAGCAGTTGCAAATGAAGTTGACGCCCTCCCGATTGTTTTCCCCGAACTGCACAAGATGATGCTCATACGCCTTGTGCAGCAATTCCGTGCATTCGGCCTTGTCCACAGCTCTGGCGTGGCCGTGCTTGATCAGCGAATGCGCCGCCGTGTTGAAGGTCATGCAGATATCCTGCGGGGCGCCGCAGGCCTTGCCCATGTGCGACATCTTGTGGCGGCAATAACACAGGCTTACACCGATCTCGCTCGCCGTTTCGATCACCTGCGTGGCCCGTTCGTAATCCAGAATTTCCAGATCGTGCGGCGGCCGGACCGCCGGCTCCTGCACGAAAATCCGTCCCAGGGACGTTTCCCCCTTCACGAACAGCTCCCGGATAAAATCCTCCTCCACGTTGATGTACTGATGGTAGAGTTCGCTTAACGCCCGTTGATCGAGATCGCTGCGCACGCGCATCAGAGAAAATTCAAAGAATCCGGCCATGGGCGGCGGCAGACAAAAGACCTGTTCTCCGTTCTGCTCCATGTCCACCAGAATGGCCCGCCCGGCCAGCGCATCCAGCACGCGGCGCGCCTCGGTTTCGGAACACTTCCAGATGGCTGCCGCGGCGGCGGCCGTGAACGGCTTGATAGGCAGTTGAGCCACCAGCCCGGCCTCTTTTTCCGTAAACAGCATCTTGAGAATGTCGAACAGCAGTGCCGTAGGCGGCGCGCCTTGAGGAAAACGGTTCAATCTGTCCGCAAGCCGTTCGTATGTCGAATTGTTGTAGTGATGCGCCATGACGCCCTCTCGATTTTCCGCGCCGTGACGGCGGTTCCCTTCCGAAACCGCCGTCTTCGACGGTTGCGGGTTATCTGGCCCAACGGAACACGAAGTTCTGCCGCACGTCGGGATGCAGGCTCATATGCACCGGGCAGGTATGGGCCGCGCGCTCCAGCATGGTTTTCTGCTTGTCCGTAAAAGGCCTGTCCGGCATGATGAACACCACGTCCAGAGACGCGATGCGCCGGGGATTGGCGCTCATGGTTTTGACGATTTCCATTTCGGTTCCGGTCACATCCATGCCGTGCGCCTGAGCGGTGATGCCCATGATGGTCATGGCGCAGGCTCCCAGGGCCGTGGCGCACAAATCCGTGGGAGAGAACCCCTCGCCCTTGCCGTGATTGTCCACGGGGGCGTCAGTCACCAGTTTCGCGCCGCTGGCCACATGTGTGGATTCGACGCGCAGATCGCCGAGGTATTTTGCCGTTACTGTCGCCATACAAACTCCTGTGGTTATATGTTCCCCCAAAGCGGGACAGGGCTCCCCACGCCCGTGCGGGGGGAGAACGTTTTCCTTGTATCCCCGGACGCCTCCTGCGACAACCTTTTCCCCGAACACATTTGACGGTTTTTCCGGACACTGGTATCTGAAAGCCATATCTTTTTGAAAACACTGCCCTTACGGGCGGTTTTTCCGACCAACTTTCAACCCCCTGCGAGGATATGTTTTCTCATGGCCGACCCGGACAACCCTCCGTTACTGGAAGTCACTCCCGCTGAAGCGGGGCAAAAACTCCTGCAATTTCTGACGCGACGGATGAATCTGCCGCAACCGCTCCTCCACCGCTGGATCCGCACCGGACAAATCCGACTCAACAAAGGGCGGGCCAAACCCTTTGCCCGCGTGGCCGCGCATGATCTGGTGCGTCTGCCTCCCTTCGCGCCGTCCATGGCGGCCAGCGCCGCAGAACAGCCCCCCCTGCCGGAACACGCCCGCACCACCTCCGCCCCTCCGCCGTTGCCGCCTCTGGTGGCGCAGACAGCCTCTCTGCTGGTGTTCAACAAGCCCGCGGGCCTGCCGACGCACGGCGGCACCGGCCACAGCGACAGCCTGGCCGACAGGCTGGCCGCTCATTATCCCGCCGCCAACTTTCGCCCCACGCCCGCCCACCGTCTGGACAAGGACACTTCCGGTCTGTTGCTGGTCGCCGCCAGCTATGCGACGCTGCGAACCCTGCAGGACGCGCTCCAGACGCGGGAACTCGCCAAGGAATATCTGTGCTGGATCGAAGGGATATGGAAACATGACGCGCCGTTGCGCCTTGAGCACGCCATGGCCAAACGCTATACGGGGTGGGAAGAACGGGTGGAAACCGGCGAAGGCAAAGATGCCGTCTGCATTGCCGCGTGTCTGCGCCGGACGCGGGATCGCAGCCTGATGCAGATCCGCCTGCTCACCGGCCGCACGCACCAGATCCGCGCCCAATTGGCGGCCTGCGGTCATCCCCTGTGCGGCGACGGCAAATATGGGGGCAGATCACGCGGCCCCATCCGGCTGCATGCCGCCCGGCTTGTCCTGCCGGACGGCTCCCGTTTTGAAGCCCTGCCCCCCTGGGAAGGATCGGATGCGGTGGATGTGTTGCCGCCGCCGCTGGACGACACCGCCGTGACGCTGCCGTATCCCGATACCCCCGCGGCTTCCCCGGATCAGGGGCAGACGCTGTTTTTCAGATAAACGTTTCTTGCGGGGAGGAAAGCCGCTTCCGGGTTTCCGCACAACAACCGTCCCGGCTTCGTCCGAAACGATCGGAAGCTTCCCTCCCCGGTTTCCCGCTTCAGAGGGGAATATGCGAAACAGCAAAACGTTCACCTGTAGTCGTAGAGATTCCTTTGTTATAATAGAACATTTTTCACGTTGGAAATGCTCCGCCGACTGCGGGAGCGGGCGGTCGCCGCGATAGGCTACAGCGCACTCTATGTGCGCTGTTACATGCCGGAGCGGGCGTGTCT
>CASQEL010000300.1 GCA_949427775.1 uncultured Desulfovibrionaceae bacterium | reverse complement strand
CCCGTGCCCATGTACGACGGCACGGCCGCCGTGCTGAATGTGGCGGAAAAGCACAATCCCAAGGTCGCCGCCTATATCGCGGACGTGCGGGCCGCCATCGGCGACAAGGAACTGGCGAAATCCGCGTTCCATCCCGTCATCAACCTGGAAGCGGGCCCCAACTACACCGATCGCGGCGGTCCCTACGGCCCCGGCGGCCATAACGAAAACTGGACGTCCAGCGTGGAGGTCATGGGCACGCTGCGCTGGAACATCTTCAACAGCGGAGCGGATGTGGCGGAAGTGCGGGCCGCCTCGGCGCGCATCCGGCAGGCCCGGCAGACGCTGTACAGCTTCATGGACGATCTGACGCAGGAAGTGGAAAACAGTTGGACGGGCTATCAGTCGGCCATCGAACAGCGCGCGAATTATCTGGACGCCATCCAGTACAACACCCGCACGCGCGACGCCTACACGGAACAGTTCTATCTGGGACAGCGCAGTCTGCTGGACGTGCTGGACGCCGAAAACGAGCTGTTCAATTCCTCCACCCAGGCCGCCACGGCTCAGGGCAACATTCTGGTGCTGGCCTATCGCATGTACGGTCTGGCGGGCGTGCTGCTGCCGCATCTGCACGTCGACACCACGGATTTGTACAAGGCCCCCAAGCCCGGACATAACGACGACAAACCCATTATGGACTTCAGGTAATGGAACACGTTTCTCCCACGTTCCCCGGGTCCGGCACGCGCGCCGAAACCTCCGCGAACCCGGAGCGGACCGCTTCTCCGGAAGATGGACGCCCCAACGTCATGGGGCCGCTGGCCCCGGCGGACGTGGATTTCATGCCGCCGCTGCTGCGCAGCATGGCTTCGCTGCTGCGACTGCGCGGCAAGACCGTCTCGGCGCAGTTTCTGCTGGCCGGTCTGGCGGGATCAGGGCAGGTGACGCCGGGCGCGTGCCTGCGCGCGGCGGAGCGGGCCGGGTTGCGCGGGCGCATTGTCCACCGCGGAACGCTGGAAGACATTTCGCCGCTGACGCTGCCCTGCATCCTGCTCCTGCGACGGGATCGTTCCTGTGTGCTCACGGAAATGCGCGACGGCGCGGCTGAAGTCATTCTTCCGGAAAACGGCGACACGCCGCAACCGGTGGATTTGGCGGATCTGGCGGCCGAGTACACCGGGTACGCCGTCTTCGGCGCTCTGGAACGCCGTCTGGACGATCGCGCCGCCAAGCTGCGCCTGTCCGCGGGCAAGCGCTGGTTCTGGGATGTGCTGCGTTATTACATGCCCATCTACCGACATGTGGCCTTCGCCAGCGTGATTATCAATCTCATCGGCGTGGCCAGCCCGCTGTTCGTGATGAACGTCTACGATCGCGTGGTGCCCAACAATGCTCTGGAAACGCTCTGGGTGCTGGCCGTGGGCATCATCATCGCCTACGGTTTCGATTTTCTGCTGCGCACGCTGCGCAGCTATTTCGTGGACGTGGCGGGCCGCAACGCCGACGTGGTGCTCTCCAGCACCCTGGTCAACAAGGTGTTGACCATGCGCCTGGATTCCCGGCCGGAGTCCACCGGCGCGCTGGTCAATAACCTGCGGGAATTCGAGGCGTTGCGGGAGTTTTTCAGTTCGTCCACGCTGCTGGCCTGCATCGACGTGCCCTTTCTGATCATCTTTCTGCTCCTGCTGGGCTTCATCAGCGGACCGCTGGTTTTTCTGCCCCTGGCGGCCATGCCCGTCCTGTTCGGCGCGGGCGTGCTGCTCCAGGCGGCGGCCAAGCGCAGCGCCGAACAGGGCTATCGCCAGAACATGCACAAGAACGCGCTGCTGGTGGAGATGGTCAATGGTCTGGAAACCCTGAAGTGCTGCATGGCCGAGAGCCGCATGCAGCGTCTGTGGGAGGCCGTGGTGGGCAACTCGGCCGCCGCGTCCGCCGACGCCCGTCGCTACAACAATCTGGCCGTGGGCATTTCCATGCTGGTCACGCAACTGGTGACCGTAATCATGGTGATCTGGGGCGTGTACCGCATCGGCGACGGGCTGATGACCATGGGCGGCCTGATCGGCAGCAATATTCTGGTGGGCCGGGCCATGGCGCCGCTGCTTCAGATGGCCAGCCTGCTGACCCGCCTCCAGAATTCGCGCGTATCTCTCAAGGCGCTGGACATGCTCATGGAGCTGCCTTCGGAAAACCAGGACGAAAAGGCTCTGCTGGATTTCGGCAACCTGGAGGCCTCGTTCTCCATGGAGGACGTGTCTTTCGCCTATCCCGGCGCGGAGCGCACGGCCCTGGCCGACGTCAATCTGCGCATCCGCCGGGGCGAGAAGGTAGGTATCGTGGGCCGCATGGGATCGGGCAAATCCACCCTGGGCAAGCTGCTCATCGGCCTGTACCAACCCGCGCAAGGCGCGGTGAAGTTCGGCGGCGTGGACATCCGCCAGTTGGCCGGGGCCGATCTGCGGAGCCGGGTGGGCTTTTTGCCCCAGGACGTGGTGCTTTTTTACGGAACCCTGCGCGACAACATCGTTCTGGGCGATCCCACCATCAATGATCATCTTGTTCTGCGGGCCTCGGCTCTGGCCGGGGTCACGGACTTCGTGCGCAACAATCCGGCCGGATTCGGCGCGCAGGTGGGCGAACAGGGCAAGAATCTTTCCGGCGGGCAGCGTCAGGCCGTGGCTCTGGCCCGCGCCCTGGTGCGCGATCCCGAAGTCCTGATTCTGGACGAGCCCACCAGCAATATGGACAACGCCTCGGAGCGCATGGTGCAGCGGCGTCTGCGGAGTATTCTGGAGGGCAAGACTCTGGTGCTGATCACCCACCGCCTGAGCATGCTGGACATTGTGGATCGGCTTGTGGTCATGGACGGCGGCCGCATCGTGCTGGACGGCCCCAGAGATGAAGTGTTGCGTCGTCTCCGCGGCAGGCCCGCCGACGATCCGGCCGCCGGGAAAAAGGTCGCCCCGCGCGCCGGAAACGCGGCCGGACAGCCCTAGAGGCAGACCTCAGTACAATGTCGTCCGCAAAAAGCCGAATTTTTTCGATCCAATATATTTGTCATTACGATAACTGCCGGGTATTATTTTTTATAATAAGTCATGTTCAGGACATTGGAGCGGTTTGCCGTTGAAAACGGCAATCGCTCCGG
>CASQEL010000299.1 GCA_949427775.1 uncultured Desulfovibrionaceae bacterium | reverse complement strand
CGGTGAAACGCCGTCGACACGGCGGGGATGCAACGCCAGAGAGCAGGCCGCGCGGCAGGGGGCCGTCCCCCGGCAGGTGCAGCCGCCGGGCGTCCAGCGCACGCGCAA
Source organism: uncultured Desulfovibrionaceae bacterium (assembly GCA_949427775.1). Classification (GTDB taxonomy): domain Bacteria; phylum Desulfobacterota; class Desulfovibrionia; order Desulfovibrionales; family Desulfovibrionaceae; genus CASQEL01. Next base: position 3,037 of record CASQEL010000299.1, on the reverse strand, counting down.
TCCGCGGGGAAAGCAGCGGGCCGCCAGGCCGAGACAGACGGATTGCGGGCAGATGTAACGGCACCACAATCGCCGTCCGGTGATCGCTTCCGCCGACAACAGACCTACGACGATGCCCGGTATCCACCAGAAGCCGTCGCCCGACATGGTGTCCGTCATGTCCCATAAAGCCAAAGGCAGCAGGGAGAGTTCGCCCGGCAGAGACACGCGGTTCAGCAGAGGAAATCCCAGCAACGCCGCGCCCAGTAGACCGGCCGCCGCGACGCCCAGACGGAACGGGAAGGAAGAGGATCGCCGTCCCCCGGAAGGCGCGCGTGCCGAGCCTTGCAGCCCGCGCAGGTATTTTTCCGAAGTGTGCGCAAGTTCCGAAAGCAGCCCGTAGGGACAGGCCCAACTGCAGAATACCCGGCCCAGCAGCAGAGCCGGCGTCAGAGTCAGCAGCGCGCCCATCCACAGACGCGGGCCCGGAAGCATTCCGGCAACCAGAAGTTGCAGGGCGCTCAACGGATCGGCGAAGGGTACTCCGGCCAGATTCAGGGCGAAGAAATCGCCGGAGACGGCGTTCCAGCCGTGGGCATTGAGCCAGGGCAACGCGCAGAGGACGCACAACACCAGCATCTGCGCCGGGCGGCGCAGGCGTGTATACCAGCGGCAGCAGCGGGGACTCACGATGTTTTTCCTTGGCCGGGTTTGGGGGGCGCTATCGCCGCCGGTTCCGTGGGCAGAGCGTTGTCGGGCGCGGGATGCCCCGTGGGCAGGGTGACGACGGCCTGCACGGGACAGACGTATTCGCAGATGCCGCACCCCACGCAACGTCGGGTCATGGCCGGAGTGATGCCGTTCTTCAAAATGACGGCTTCGCCGCGCAGCGGACACTTGTCGTAGCAGGTCCAGCACATGACGCCGTCGGTGAAGTTGTGGCACCGATCCTCAAGAATATATGCCTGTCCCATGCCCGCCCGGCGCATATCCGTGACGGTGGGGTCGAGCGCTCCGGAAGGGCAGGCGGACGGACATTTCATGCACAGCAGGCAGGGGGCGCGGCGAGGCCGGACGACCGGCGTGTTGCGGACCGGGCCGAAACCGCGTTTCAGGCGGATGCAGCGGTGAGGGCAGATTTCCGCGCACTGTCCGCAGTGGACGCAACGGGCCAGGAATTCCCGTTCCGAAACAGCCCCCGGAGGACGTAAAAGGATGTCGAACATGTCTATGCCGTTCTTCTGCGGGGTTTGTGGGGCGGACAGGGAATAGCGCCCCGATCGGTCAGGTCGTCCTCGTAGCTCAAAAATGCCAGATCCACAGTCAACACGCCTTCCATGTCCTTGAGGTCTGACAACGCTGTTTCCATATGTTCGGAAGGCGCCTCCAGCACCGCGGCCCATTTGCCGCCGTCGTCCACAGGATGCATTTCGGTCAGGCCCGGTACGCCTTCCATCTGTTTGGATATCTCCGCCATCCGTTCACGCAGTCCCGTGACCACTATTCCGGCAATCGCCATACGCGCCTCGCAGTTCTTTGACGGCGTGCGATTTCGGGTTTTTCACAAAGAACGATCTTTTCGCAACGCCATCGCCTGTCGGAGTTTTTTGAGGAGGGCGGGGCGCGGAGGAGAGAGAAACCTGTTTGCAAAAAAGTTTCTCCCTCCCCCGCCTCGTTTCTCCTTTGTGCCGCTTCAAGTTCTGCCGATTTACGCCTTCCGGATGCGGGCCGCACAGATTTTGTACTCGGGCTCGCGGGAGCCGGGATCGGTGGCGTCCAGGAAGAGCTTGTTGACCAGTTTCCGGGGGTCGAAGAAGGGCACGGCGATCAGGCCGGGACGGCAGACATCGCTGACGCGGGCCGGAAGCTGCATGGCGTCGCGCCGGGTTTCCACGATGACCATGTCGTCGTGGGCGATGCCCGCCTTTTTGGCGTCCTCCGGATTGATTTCCACAAAGGCGGAGGGGTTGGCTTTCTGCAATTCCGGCACCTTGCCGGTCATGGTGGCGGTGTGCCAGTGGTCGATGACCCGCATGGAGGTCAGGTACAGGGGATATTCGGCGTCGGGTTCTTCAGCCGCGCCCTTGTAGGGCCGCATCCAGATCACGGCCTTGCCGTCGGGCCGCCCGTAGAAGAAGATGCGGTCCGGATGATCGGCCGGAACCAGCGGATCTTCGCCCCGGACATAGCGCAGATTGGTGCCGGGATGCGTTTCGTCGGGACAGGGCCAGATGATGCCGGATTCCTTGCGCAACCGGTCGCGGGTCATGCCGGAGAAGTCATACGTGGTGCCTTTGGAAACCATGCGCCATTCGTTCCAGACGTCTTCGGCGTTTTTAAAGTTCACGAGCTTGGGATCGATGCCCGCCCGTTTGGCGAATTCCACCAGGGTATTGACCGTGGGACGGCATTGAGCCGGGGGCTCCACAGCTTTTTCGGTCAGGGAGTAACGACGCTCGCCGCAGCCGTACACGCCGTCGCGCTCGCACCAGAAGGCCGGAGCCAGGACCAGATCGGCGTACTGCAGGGTCACGGCGTCGGGGAAGGCTTCGATGCTCACGATGAACGTGTCCGGGTTGGACATGGCCTTGTGGACTTTGTTCAGGTTGGGCAGGGTATGGGCCGGGTTGGTTTCGCAGATGATTATGGCCTTGACGTCACCTTTGCCCAGGGCTTCGAACAGGGCCACGGTATGGTAGCCGTTTTTGGGGCTGATGGTGCCTTCGGGCACGCCCCAGAGGTGTTCCATCTCGGCGCGGTGCTTGGGGTTGGCGACCATGCGCCCGGCCGGGAGCAGATGGGACAGCGCGCCGCCGTCGCGGACGCCGCCGCAGGCGTTGGGCTGGCCGGTCAGAGAGAAGGACGTGGCTCCCGGACGGCAGATGTGGCCGGTCAGCAGATGCAGGTTATGGATCAGGTTGTTGGCCGCCACGCCCTGCACGCGCTGGTTGATGCCCATGCACCACAGGCTCATGGAGGCGTTGGATTCGGCGAAGAGTTTGGCCGCCGCGCGGATGTCGGCCTCGGGCACCCGGCAGATTTCCGCCGCCTTGGACGG
>CASQEL010000298.1 GCA_949427775.1 uncultured Desulfovibrionaceae bacterium | reverse complement strand
CGCCTGCCCGTGCCGGACATCGACTACGATATCCGTCTGCGGGCAACGACGCTGACATGGCGAGGACTGGCCGTAGCCGGCTGTTCCTTCTCCTGCCGTCCGGACGCCAACGACGACGCGCGCATGACGCTGCGCGTCTCCAACCTGTACGGCGGCAAGGGAGAGGCCGCCATGGTGTTGGGCGGCGACACGGCCACACCCTCCACCTACGCCATCAAGGCCCATCTGAACAATGTGGCGCTGGATCAGCCTGTCGCCCGGCTGATGGGGCGCGGCGCGCTGGGAGGGCGACTCAGCGGCGGCGTCGATCTCCGTTCGCGCGGCGACAGCGCCGCGGCCTTTCTGAACGCGCTGGAAGGCACAGCCTCCCTGCGTCTGGAGAACGGTTTTCTGACGTCTTCCCCGGATCAGGGCGGCAAACGACGCAGATTCGCCTTCACTCTTCTGGAGCTGTCCGCGCAGGCCGACGGGCGTTCGCCTGAGGCGCGCGCCGCAAACACGGCCGGTTCCTGTACCTATGCGGGGACATGGCAAGGCTCCCTGCGGGCTCCGGGCATCAGTGCGACGGCCCGTCTCAACGGCCCGGTGAGCTTTTCCCGCAAGGGCCCGCCCCTGCATCTTAAAAAACTTTCCGGCAATGTGCGCCTGGATCTGGATCGCGCCGCTTGCGGTCTGCAAGAAGGGCTCAAGGCTGAAATCGCGGGAATTTTTTCCTTCAACGCCGCGGACAACGCGCTGGCTGTGGAAAACGCCCGCGCCATCGGCGGCGGCCTGGAGATCGAGGGCGGCGCCACAGCGCGTTTCTCTCCGCGCGGCCCGGAGCTGAAGGGACGATTACGCGCGAAAACGGCGGATCTGCGGCGACTTCTTGCCCGCTTCGACATGACGCCGCCCTCCTCCATCCCCGGGGATATGTTGCGCGTTGCGGAAATGGCGGGCGATATCGAACTGGACGCCGCCTCTCTGTCCCTGAAGGATCTGCGCGGCGGCGTGGACGCCACCCGCCTCAAGGGTCGCCTGGAGGGGACATGGAAAAATCGTCCCGCCTGGAAATTCGACCTGGAGGCCGACGCGCTGGATCTCGATCGCTACCGCACGCCCGCGCCTTCGGGAAAACCCGACGGTTCGCTCACGCTTCCCAAACGCTGGGACATGACCGCTCTGCGCTCGTTCGATCTGCGAGGATCTCTGCGTTGCGGGACGTTGCGCGTCCGCAAGCTGGCGTTTCAGGATGTACACCTGCCCGTGCGCCTGAACAGGGGAACCCTGGAATGCGCGCCGGTGCGAAGCACCCTGTACGGAGCGCAAACCATAAGTTCTTTCCGCGGCGAGGCCGGGGACGGTCTGAAAATCAACGCCGACATGAGCGCCTCCGGCGTGGACATGTTGCGACTGACCGAGGAGCAAGGGTTGAAAACCGTCATGGCCGGACGCGGCGCGTTGCAAGCCCGCGTGCGGGGAAGCCTGCGTTCCGCGGCGGACGCTCCGGCGGCCCTGGACGGTTCCTGGACCTTCAGCGTGCGCGAAGGTTTTCTTCAATCCCGTTCGCCGCGAGGCCGCTTGACGGGCAGCCGCACCGTATTCGCCCTGACCCGGGCCTCCGGCTCACTGGAAAAGGGGGTGCTGCGCAGCGGCGACATTTTCATGGAAGGCTCGAATCTGCGCGTCGCCGGCGCGGGATGGATCAACCTTGCGGCCCAAACGCTGGATATGACCCTGCGGATCAATGTGTATAAAATCCCCGAATTCCCTCTCCGTTTTTACGGCAATCTCACGGCGCCGCAGAGTTCGGTGCAGGCCGGGCGGGCCATCGTCGATACCCTGGGGAACCTGGGAACCGGCATGCTGGATGCTGTGGGGCATGCCCTGGACGGCGCGTTGCGCATGTTTCGGCGCTGAAGCGAAACACGGGCGGAAAACCGGTCCGGCGCTCAATGGACAGCCCGTTCCCGTACTTCCATCAAGCCGTTTTCGGAAGGGTAATTGACGAAGAACGACGACAGGAGTACATATGACGGGCAAGTTACATTCGGCACAAGCCGTGGTTCCCTCTCCGCACGGAGGGTCGGAAGCTGCGGTTGCGGGCAGGTTCTTTCCCCGGGGAGAGAGACGAACCGCATATTTCTCCTTCGTTTGCGGCATTGAAACACATTCAGGAGGTTTTCAGTGAATATTCTGATCTTCGGCCCCAACGGCAGCGGCAAAGGCACTCAGGGCGCTCTGGTCAAAGAAAAATACAATCTCGCCCACATCGAATCCGGGGCCATTTTCCGTGAGCACATCGGCGGCGGCACCGAACTCGGAAAAAAAGCCAAAGCCTATATTGATCGCGGCGATCTCGTTCCTGACGACATCACCATTCCCATGGTTCTGGAAACGCTCAAGACCAAAGGGAAGGACGGCTGGCTGCTGGACGGTTTCCCCCGCAACATGGTGCAAGCCCAGAAACTCTGGGAAGCCCTCAAAGCCGAAGGCCTGAAGCTGGACTACGTCATTGAAATTCTTCTGCCCCGCGAAACGGCCAAAAACCGCATCATGGGCCGTCGCCTCTGCAAGAACGACAACAACCATCCCAACAACATCTTTATCGACGCCATCAAACCCAACGGCGACGTATGCCGTGTCTGCGGCGGCGCGCTGTCCTCCCGTTCCGACGACCAGGACGAAGCGGCCATCAACAAGCGCCACGACATCTACTACAACACCACGGACGGCACGTTGGCCGCCGCGTATTTCTACAAGGATCTCGCCGCCAAAGGCGAAACAAAATACATCGAACTGAATGGGGAAGGTTCCATCGGCTCCATCAAGGAAACCCTGCTCAAACAGTTGGCCTAGTTTCTCCATATATACCGTGCAACGCGGATCATCCTTATCGGGATGATCCGCGTTTTTTACATGCCGCGCGTTTCATTGCCGCCGCCCCGTGTTGTCGATCATGGAAACTCTTTTCCGCGTATAAAGATTCCGGCTGTGCGGGCGGCCCGATATAAGAGTCGGAACATTCCGAGCAGCAACAGCCGTATGTCAGTGTATGCCGCGTGTGTTCTTCGACGACACAAAAAAGAAAAGGGGGCCGAAGCCCCCTCTATTCACGGTTGAAATGCTCCAAAAGATGTGGGGCTCCGCCCCACACCCCGCCGGG
>CASQEL010000297.1 GCA_949427775.1 uncultured Desulfovibrionaceae bacterium | reverse complement strand
GTGCCTGTGCAAGCCGACGGAAGAGCCCGGTCGCAGGCGTCCGTGAGCGAACAGGCGTCCCTTGCCGTGAAATTCGTCGGCCTGAAGAAAATGCGTGGTTTCCAGCGCGCCCGCGCCGCCCTTCATTTCCGGCTGCCTTACCTGCTGTAGTTCGTTGCTGCGGCGGATCATGCGTTTTGCTCCTTGCTAAGGGGGTTGCGTCATATTCCGTCGCCATCGTTCGGCTCTGAGTCCATACGTTCCGTGCGGAGTCGGTCGCTCTCCGCATGGCGGACATGGGGCCGTTTCAGGCGACGGCACGCCCGCGGCCCGAAAAATGCTCCGGGCCGCGGGCGGGGACGGTTGGGGAAACATCAGTCCATGTCGTTGTGTTCCTCTTTCTTGAGGTTCTTCGCGGCTGTCCCGGCTTGCCGGACATTTTTCCCGCGGCGGGCCCGCAACATCCTGTGCCGTGCGGCGGACGTATCGGCGGGAGCCGTCGCTCTGGCCGCACGCTGCGTTCTGAGGGGCAATTCCTTGACGTGAATGTCCATTTGCGGGAAGGCCACCTCCACATGATGCTCGCGGAAAACACGCTCCACCTCCAGGCGGATGGCCGATTCCGTGGATACGCCCTTGTCGTAGTCCAGCACCCAGAAACGAAGCTTGAAATCCAGGGTGCTGTTGCCGAAGTCGGCGAAGATGACGGACGGCGGCGGATACTTGAGCACGTCGGAGCTGGCGTTGGCCACCTCGCGCAGCAGGCGCATGACCAGGGACGTGTCGGTGCCGTAGGCCACGCCCACGGTCAGCTCGCGGCGCACATTGCGGCTGTTGCGGGTCCAGTTGATCAGCCGGTTGGACACGAATTCGGAGTTGGGGACATAGATGACGGCGTTGTCGTAGGTTTCCACCGTGGTGGCGCGGACGCTTATCTTGCGCACGGTGCCTGTCAGACCGCCGACTTCGATCACGTCGCCTTCCTGAAGAATGCGGCTGAAAATAAGGATTAGGCCGGACAGGAAGTTGTTGACGATGGCCTGCATGCCGAAACCGATGCCGACGGACAGGCCCCCGGCCACCATGGCCAGATTGCTGAGTTCCATGCCCAGCGATTTGAGGGCGAACAACCCGAACAATGCCCACAGGGTGTAGGAAAAGGCCGTCTGGAGCGGCGGGATGAACGAGGCGTCCACGTTCAGACCCCGGGAGGGCATTTTGCGCAGAAAGGCCGATCCCATGGAAACGGCCGTCCGGGTGATGTAGAAGGCGCTGATGATGATCAGCAGCTGCACCGGGCTGAAATGCGTGGCGCCCACGCTGAACCCGGACACGGCGTAGTGGCGCAGCAGGTAGACGCCGCCCGGCAGCGTCAGCGCCCACTGTCCCATGCCGACGGCAATCAGAATGAGCACGGCCGGGGCGGCGCAGGCGATGACGATGCTGCCGAGCACGGCCTTGACACCGGTTTCCGGCAGATGCTGCGCGGCGGTGTGGATCAGCTTCATGCCGCCCATGCCGAGTTGAATGGCCACGGCCAGAGAGATGAAAAGCATATACATCAGAATGGAGTACCGGGGCAGGCCGAAGCCCGCCAGGAACAGGCAGAACCAAAGGATGATGGGCTCCAGTTGGAGAATGACGGTTTCATACTGGAGCGGCGTGGTCCTGTGGCGGCGTCGGCGCTGCCCGAACAGGGCCAGAACCGTCGTCAGAAGCCAGGCAACGCTCAACAAGGGCGGCGGAAAGCCGGGGTACATGAGCACATACCCGCACAACGCCGGCAGGCAGAGGGGCCAGAGGGGCGATCGGCGGGGCAGATCCGGCGTGTTGATGCGCCGCAGATCCCAGGCCAGGGAAACCTGTCCGACAATGAGCAGCGTATTGCCGCCCAGGAGCAGCGTCCGGTAGATTTCGCCGTCCAGACTGAAGGAGGAGGCCATCAGAGCCACGCCGCAGCACAACCAGGGCAGACTGGTGCGGAAAATATGCCCGTAGTTTTCGTAGGCGCCCCGCCGCGCCAGACGGCGGTACAGCAGCAGGGTCAGGATGCCGCCGAACACAAGCACGGTGAAGAAGCTGGTCGCGGCCAGGCGCCAGGCGGCGGCGCTCTGCGGCAGTTCCATGGGCAGACGCAGAGAGAAATCCTGAAAGGTTCCGGCCACCTTGACGGGCATCTCCGCCCAGGCCGAGGACTCCAGGTACCGGATGGGCGGAGACAGATAGGTCTTTTCCCAGAGCAGGGGCATATATTTGTCTATGTTCTTGTTGGCCGTTTCGATTTTTTCGTTCAGCAGTCGGCCGGCGGTCAGGGAGTTGTCCAGGCGCGCCAGAGTGTCCGTCAATCGTTTTTTGACCTGGGTGGCGGTGTCGATATAGGCGCGCATGTCCTTGCCGGTGTCGCCGGCGCGCATATCCTGAGGAATGGTTTTTTCCAGTTGCGTGACCTTGTTCAGCAGTTCCTGCGCCTCGGCGCGCGCGTCGAGAGCGGGCGCCAGGGCCTTCTGCAGAGCACTGCCCGTGAAGGCGATGCGTCGATCCACGGCTTCCAGCACGCGGGGATTGTCCTTGTAGGTGCTGCTCAGCATGAACAGGCGATTGACTTCATTTTCATAGGGAGCGACCTTCGCGCCGAGTTTGCGGACCACATCGGGCACTTCCTTGCGCAGCGTGTTCGCCGCCTCGGCGATATCCTGAAGGTATTGGCGCTGGTTGGCCCAAGCCGCTTCCCAGGGATCTTTTTCGACGGGTTCCGCGACCTCTTCCTCGGCGGAGAACGCGCGTCCGGGCGCTGTGGGGCTGTTTTCAGGGTGGAAAGACTCCAGCATGACCAACGTGAGGCCCAAGACCGCAAGAAGGAGGCCGCTTGCGGCAACATAGAGAATCCGGGGACGTTTCATGGCGGTTTCACACAGCGCCGCGCCGGACGCGGCGGTATCTGCACGACTTCGCGGGGTGTGTGTCGTGCGGGTGGAAGTATCAAAAATACAATATATTATGGGAAATGTATCGCAACATTCCGGCGCTCTCGGCGCGGAGTTGAAACATTTCCCGCAATACATGCAGCTATTACTCCACTTTGCCGGAATTTGGAAGGGAAAACCGCGAGCCCGCACCTTCCGGGCCTGCGCGCGGACGGCGTTTTAGAGCATTCTCAGGTTGAAATGCGCTCTTGGGGGCTGCTCG
>CASQEL010000296.1 GCA_949427775.1 uncultured Desulfovibrionaceae bacterium | reverse complement strand
CGCCCGTCTGCTGTCCACGCTCGGCCTGTGTCTTCTGCTGGCGGCCTGCGCGCCTTCCGGCGGCGGACGCGCGACGCCGCGCCCGAGCGATCTGCCCCGCGCCGATCCCGGCTATGTTCAATGGCTGGAACGGCAGGCATTTCTGGGGACTGCGGAAGAATATACCGGTCTCGTCAGCGGTTCGGAACTGCTCTGGCGCGCATCCTCCACGGCCGATACCATCGACACGTTGCTTGCCGCCGCTCCCACCTGGCTGCTGGTGCATCCCCTGACGCTGCTGACCGACGGCATGCGTCCCGTTTTCGCGGAACTCGCCGACCCAGCCGTGTTGGGGCTGCTCAAGGACATGCGCCTGCACGGACTCTATATCGCGCCTTCCGGCGAATCCGGAGCCATATGGGAATACCGGCGCGGAACATCCGCCACCGGCGAAGACGTCACCTCCCCGACCTGGGCGGCGCATATGGGCGCGGAAAAGGATTTTCGACATCTGGCGGAACTGGCGGAACAGGAAGGCGTGCAGTTGGGGGTCGATCTTGTACCGGCGGCCACCGGCATGGGGCCGGATTTTTTTCTGGCCGCGCGCAACGTGCGCGACTACCCCGGCTGCTACATCATGTTGGAGATTCCCGAACATCTGTGGCATCTGCTGCCCCAGGCGCGGCAGGAATGGACCGGAGTTCCGTTGACCGCGGATCAGGCGGCCGGACTGGCGGAAAAGCAGTTGCTGCCTCCGGCGCTGGCGCGCGACGCTCTGCCCTGGACATCGCACGGCGGATGGGCCGCCACGGGCGAAGTGAACGGCTCCGACGGCGTGCGCCGCCGTTGGGTCTACCGGTATCAGGAAACGCCGAACCGTCCGGTCCTCAATTGGGACGATCCTTCCGGAACGGGCCGCAAAATTTTCTCCGCCTCCGCCATCCGGCAGATAGGCACGCTGCGGCAGACGCTGGGCGGCCTGCATACGGAAGCCTTGTGCGGTCTGGATACAGCGCCGCAGACGCGAACCGCGCCCACACTGGAGCCCGCGCCGTCGGCGTTGCGCGCACTGGGGCGGGAAATACGCCGCTACGGCGGATGGTCCGCGCAGCGGGATCTCTTCCCTCTCGAACACCTTTCCCGGATATTGGGGACCGGCGTGGACTTCACCGCGGATACCGTCACAATGCCCGCAGCGGAATACGCGCTGTTGACGGGGGACGCGGCTCCCCTTAAAGCGTCTCTGGCGGCGGCGTTGGCCGACAACCTGGATCAGCGGCGGTTGCTTCGCACGCTTCCAGCCGCGGACGGACTGTCTCTGCGTCCTCTTCAATCTCCTGTTTTCCAGGGCGACATCCGCCAAAAACTGACAGCGGCACTGTCGCGACATCCCTTCTGGGAACACGCCGCTCCTCTGCGGGGAGATACGCTGCACGCCACAGCCGCCGCAGTGGCGGCCATCGCTGCGGGGATCACCCCGGAGGAAGCGACAAAGGAAACTTCCCGCGCGGCCATTCTGCAACGCCATCTGTTGCTGACGACATTCCGGGCGGGATTGCCCGGTCTGCTGCTGTTGTCGGGACAGGATCTGGCTGGCGTGTTGTCGGCGGCCTCTTCAGAAGAGACGCCTGAAGCAACGACTCGAGGCGCATGGAGTTTTTCCGGAACAGCGCGGACAGGCGCCCGACAGGGGGTTGCCCGCGCTCCGGCGGCCTACCCCCCGCCGCTGGAACAACGTTCTCAGGACGGCAGCTATGTCCGTGCCGTGACACATTTGTCGGCACTGCGCAATGCGCATCGCATCGCTTCAGGCACGGTCATCGGGGTAGCTCGCACCCTCCGCCCCGGCGGCATCGTCGTGTTCACCAGGCTCCCCGACGGCAATCACCTCCTGACGGCGGCCAACTTTTCCGGCACGACCGGCGAGGAGCGCCTGACATTGCCGCAATCCATGGAGACGCGCCATGCCGAAGATCTGCTGCGCGGCGAGCGTCTCGCAGTCTCCGGACGTGATCTCCGCCTTGTCCTCAATCCCCGGGAATGCCGCTGGATTTTACTCCACACCGGCGCCTGACAGTTATCTGCAGTCTCCGGGCGTACATCGCATGCAGAGCGGCCCACTCCCCACGAGTACAGCAGCCCCCCATAAGGATGTCTTCCACAGGTGCACAGCGCGCTGCGCGCTGTGCATACATCGAAAACAACGCGAAACGTAGGGAAAACCGCCCTGAAAAAACAATTCACGTCAACGCCGCTCCCTATCGGACTGGGACAATACGCCGGCGGCAAGGCGCCTGGCGGTGTCGGAGCTGGTACCGGTCCGCAGCACTTCTGAAGCTGTTTTCTCCATGGCCGCGCCGGTTTCTTTATGGGGCGACGCTTGGGAAAGCACCGAACCTGCAAGTTCTTTTTCTATTTTCGACGCTTTTGCGTCTCTAAGGACTTCCGACGCCAGGCTGGACAACGTATGGCTGCTTCGTTTTGTGTTCATGATTGCCTCCGTACGCAATTTCCTCCAGCATATACTATGAATCGCCCACGTCAATGAGAGAACGACACATTTTTGCAACTGACTGCTCTGAATTTCCACGGTACCTGTCGGTATGACAATCGCACCTGAAAACAGACGTGTTGGCACACTGCTTTATGCAGCAGAAAGATGCGTTTCACGTCGTTCAGGAGCGCTGCTCGGCAACATGGAAAAACACAAACAGCTTCCCCATATACGAGTTGTCTTTTTTTGAAATTATAGTGTATGATAACGGCATGATATGTTCTATTTCAAGTCATATCCCGCCGCTCTCCCCATGGTGCGCGGCACTTCAACCGAAAAGGAGTTTCATCATGTTGTCCCTGCACTCGCTCATACGTCGATCAGTTTTGGGTATGGCCCTGTTGACAGCCGCAGCGCTCTGCGCCTGCGCTCCGCATCAACGGACTCTGACGCCGGAGGAAATGCTGCTCCAGCAGGATCAGGAAGACTGCATCAAACAAACCACCAGCATGATCTACCCGACTACAACCAGCTCCTTCGGAAGCGGTTATTTTGAAATGTGCATGCTGGTAAAAGGATATACGCCGGAACAGATCAAAGCGCTGTGGTACTAGTACACAAAAACATCTAAAGTTTCTGTGTTCTAGCCGCCATGCGAGAGCATGGCGCGGCGGCGTAGTCGCCGTGAATGAGCCGA
>CASQEL010000295.1 GCA_949427775.1 uncultured Desulfovibrionaceae bacterium | reverse complement strand
ACCGCGTTTTTCGGCGAATGATCTTGACGCAAAATACGAAGTATTTTGTGTTATTCTGTACTAGGAACCGGCTAATACATAGCTCAAGTCTAACTTGCGGTAAATGTCGTCAATACTCACGGATTCATTTAATATAATAGAATACCAATGTTTTTTGTTCATATGCCAGCCGGGAAGATATTTTTTGCCATCTATTAATTCTTCCAATTCTTTTTTGGGATAGCGTAGATCAATAATTTCCACTAAATTATCCGTATTGAATCCCAATTTGCGTTCAGAAACAGTAAGTATTGCGGCATACCATTTCTTGTTATCCTTTCGTCTCCATACAGCATTGTTTGGAAATTTCTGCCATAGATATTCTAATTCATCTCCATACGTATTTCTTACATAGGTAATCAATTCTTTTGTTTGTTTTGCTTTAAAAATTTCCTGTTCAAAACAATGTATGGAAATTTTCCCCAAAACATCTTCATACTCTTGTCTGATATTGCCGACAAAACTCCCTACAGCGCCATTCGCCAAATGAAGTACATAAGGCTCATTAAAGGTGAGATCAATAATCTGGGCAAAAACGTCCCCGTTTTCAGTGATGCGAACAGTTAATCGGAAATTTTCTTCCTTCATAGTATGATGATATATATAATCTGTACCATCTCGGTTAAAGCCATACTGTTTCAATGTAGAAAGAATAACTCTTTTTCCTTGAAACATTTCATGAGCGCCGTTCATCGTTACTACCTTGTATGTATAATATATGTACGAATAAGTACATCAGGCGCGGTGTATTCGATACACAGAGAGGATCGGCGTTGTCACGCCGATGCTTTGCGCCGCTGCGCATTATTTTGAATCCGCTCGGGGCGGGAGTTTCACTTTTTCAATGGAAGCTGCATTTCCCCTATATGAATTTCAAGATGCATTTTTCAGAAAGTCATCAGAAGGGTGTATGTCTCCCCATGCCTATTTCAACAAAACCTGTGCGTATCGTTCCACAGGAGCCAGAGCATCCGTCAGCGGGGGCGTGTCTTCGGAAACGGGAGTAACGACACGAGCGGCCAGCATCCGGCGGATTTGGGCGGTGAGATGCTTGTCATTGCCCGACAGTATATCCCGGGTGCGTGGAGATGGCTCGGGCAAGGCTAAAAGCATAAGATTTTGTACTTGCCGCACGTTATCGACATCATCCACGGCAAAAATATGCACTTCAGCGAAAGCGGTGCGCATGGCTCCGTAAATTGCCCGGAACAGTTCCCCATCTTTGCCTTCCACGGCGGAAATAATATTCATCAGCATGGCGCCGCCGGGCGCCACAGCCCTGCGTAATGCCCGTGCGGCTTCCACGGTTCCCACATGAAAGGGCACGGAGTAGTGGGAGTTGAAAACGTCCACGAAAACCAGATCGTATTGCTGACGATTGGCGTTGCAGAACCTTCGGGCATCTTCGTGGATAATCCGCAAACGCGGATCTTCGGGAAGCGCGAAATATCTGCGCGCCACATCGGTCATGCCGGGGTCCAGCTCCACCACGTCCAGGCGCAGCTTCGTGCTGTCCAGTCCACCGTAACCGGCCAACAGCCATTTGGGGACTGAATAACCGCCTCCGCCCAACATCAGCACCCGTGTCGCCTGAGGGACCAGAACAGTGCCCAAAGCATAAAACTGTGTATATTCGAAATATAACTCAGCGGGATTATCCAGATACATGCCGGACTGCATGTAGCCGGGGTCGGTCCCCATCAGCCGTACAGGGCGATTGTCGTAGGAGCGGCCTTCCATGACCCGGATGCAGTTGTAGGGCGTTTCCACGGGTGGGGGCAGCGATCCGTGCGCGATCTGCCATTGCTCGTAGGAGGCATGCCCCCAGGCGGCGATGGGAAATCCGAGAAAAAGGCAGAGACGCAATAACGGTTTTTTGCCGTACGCCGTCAGGGACAGCAGCAGCATGCATCCCCCGACGCCCAGGAGAATTTGCGTGCTGGGAAACCAGGAAACCAGTACGAAACCGCCCAGAAACGTGCCGAGAATGCTTCCGGTCGTGGACAATGCATACAGACGTCCCACCGTCGCGCCGGACGTCGCCAGGTCCGCCAAACGCAGACGGATCACGTACGGCGAAACCATACCGAACAGGATCGCCGGCAGTGCGAACAGACATACGGCAGCGGCGACGGCCGCCAGATAAATATTGGGCAAGGCGCCGACGACAGTTTCTCCTACCAGCGAATGTCCCAATGCCGTCAGGCCGCATCCCACGCCTGCGCCCGCCAGAATTTTTGCCAGGGTGGCGCGGGAGAGGGTTTTGTCCGCCAGCCGTCCGCCAATCCATGCTCCGCAGGCCAAAAACGCCAGAACCACACCGATCAGACTCGTCCAGACGATGACCGACGTGCCCAGGTGCGGGGCCATGACGCGCGCGCCGACCATTTCCAGAATCATGATCAACGCGCCGCTGCAAAAAACAATGCATTCCAGCATGAAACGTCTCCTTGAAGTCTCTTGTCCGACCTACGGCGCTTTCGGGCCGTCCGCGGCGCTTCCTGTGGCGGTTCGCCTGAAAAAATCTCGCAGCAGCGCGGCGCAGGCCGCGGAGCGAATACCGCCCATATGCCAGGGGATATGGTTATGAAAAGGTTGATCCAGTCCGTCCAGACAGGAAATGACCGTACCCGCCTTGCGATCCGCCGCGCCGAAGACGACGCCCGCCACGCGGGCGTGAACCAGCGCGCCTGTGCACATGAAGCAGGGCTCCAGCGTCACCACCAGAACACAGTTTTCCAGCCGATAGTTTCCGAGAACGGCTCCCGCCTGCCGGAGCGCCTGTATTTCGGCATGAGCGGTGGGATCGCAATGCCCCAACGGTTCATTGTGGGCGCGTGCCAGTATCTGCCCGGCGCTGTCGACGATCACCGCGCCTACAGGCACTTCCCGACGGGCCGCCGCCTGGCGCGCCTCATCAATGGCCATATCCATCAACGCCTCCCAACTGTGGCCGGGAGGCGGAGAAGGCACGGGGCCGAGCAAGGGAACGGACAGAATGCGGTGCGTCGGCATGTCGGAATCTGTGTATGATGTTGTTTTCTTGCTCGCGGCAGCCCTGCGCAAAGCCCGGCGTTTTCATGAGGGCTGACCCTAGTACCGCATAACACAAAATACTTCGTATTTTGCGTCAAG
>CASQEL010000294.1 GCA_949427775.1 uncultured Desulfovibrionaceae bacterium | reverse complement strand
TTTCAGAGTAATGCGAAGATTTTTTACGGCACTTGAGCGTTGACGATTCACTAGTCGTGCAGCGGCGTCGGTTTTTTTGCTTCTTCAGGTTCTTCCGGAGCCTTGAAATGTTCGCACCAGTAGATGAGCCGCTGGCAGTTGGGACAACTTAAAATCTGCTGGCCGCGTTGGAGCTCGATGAACGCCTGCGGAGGAATGGCAATGTGACATCCGGAACAGACGCCTTCTTCCACGGGGACGATGACCGGATGTTCGAGACGGCGGCGGATGAATTCATAGCGCATGAAGACCGGCTGCGGAACCTCGGAACCGGCGTTGGCTCTGCTGCGTTCCAGATCCGCCAGCCTGGCGGCCGCTTTGTCCAGGCGCTCCTGCAAGCTTTCACGCTTGACTTCAAGTTCGGCTTTAAGCGCGCCGTAGGTACGGTCGATTTCCGCCAAGGCGTCGTTCTGGAGCTGCAATTCTTCCAGCAGGGCGACTTTTTCCTCTTCTCTGGTGCGATTGAGCTTTTCCATACTGTCCATTTCGCGCATCATGGCATGGTATTCGCGCGTATTGCCCACCTGCATCAGTTTGCTTTTGCTTTTCTTGATGCGCACGGAATCGTCGTCTATCTCCAGAGACAAGCGCTTTTGCTGTTCCTGAATATGCGTCAGCTTGTCCATGACCTTGTTGCGCTGTTCCTCGGAGGCGGCGAAACGTTGTTCCAGGTCGTGCAATTCCCTGGGGGCCTGCGTCAATTCTTTTTTGACGGTGAAAATAGCGTCGTCGACTTTCTGGAGCTCGACAAGCTGTTCTATCTGCTTGAGGTACACACTCATAAAAGCTCTCCTTTCTGCGGGGACGGGTTAGTGCATGGCGGTACGCACGGCGGGGCGCAACGGAGAAACCGAGGATACGAAATCCACGGCGACTCCCGGCAGTTGCGGGGCCAGCAGTGCGGCGAAACGGCGCATCATTTCTTCTTCAAGACTGTGGTGCCCCACATCCAGGATGCACACGGCGGTTTCGAGCGCCGTGTGATATTTGACGTCGCCGGTAATGAAAATGTCGGCTTCCGACGCCACGACGGCGTCCAGCAGGGATGTTCCGGACCCGGTGCAGTAGGCCAGCCGCCGGACGTGTTCGGGCAGCGGCCCACACACCGTTGCGGAAGCCAGTGAAATATGCGCGCCCAACCGATCCAGCAGCATGGGGAGGGACAGCGGGGAGGCCAGCTCTCCCACAAGGCCGAAACCGTACACCCGGACATCCGTCGTCAATACGGGCTCCAGCACTCGGACGTCCCGCAGGGCGAGTTCATGGGCCAGCCATCCGACGGGACCTTCGGCATTGACGTCCAGAGACGTATGCGCCGCGTACAGCGCCGCGTCATGTCGGAACAGCAGCGAAAACACCTGATGCAGCGCGTCGGTTTTGGAAGGCAGACGAGGGCGGAGGGTCAAGGGATGGTGACTGAGGATCAACCGGGCGCCCAGAGTCAAGGCCGTGTTCACAGAGGCGGGCGTGGGATCAAGGCATACGGCCATACGGGAGACGTCTTGGCGGGATGCGGCCACCTGCATGCCCGAAATATCCCAGGTCGCCGCTGCGTGCAGTGGCGCTGTTTTTTCTATTATATTAATAATTTCAGTAAGTTTCATATGGGTATCGACGTAAAAAGCAGGGTGCTTTTCCGTATGGAGAAAAAGCACCCCGCCTTTTATGATCGTGCTGTTTTGAGTGCCGTCATGGCGTGAAAAAACACCTTATTTTACAATAATGAACAGAAAGTCATGTTGCCTTGAAAAAAAATCTTGTCAAGATTTTTATCAATACACGGGGCGTCCCGCCGGAGTTTCCTCAGAGTTCCCGCAGGTGGCGAACGGCGTTGACGAACAAAAGCGTTCCCGGCGGATCGAGTTCCCCACGGGTCCACCCGGGATGGTTGGTCACATGGTGAAACGCTTCCGGATGCGGCATCAGGCCGAGCACGCGGCCCGTGGGGTCGGTGAGCCCGGCGATGCCCAGCGGCGAACCGTTGGGATTGGCCGGATATTCCTGGGTGGGGAGTCCTGTTGCGGGATCCGCGTACTGCAGGGCGATGAGATTTTCGGTTTCCAAACGACGCAGGCAGGCGTCGTCCATGGGAATGAGCTTGCCTTCGCCGTGGCGCACGGGAACAGCCATCGTCTGCAGCCCTTTGGTGAACACGCACGGACTGTGGGGGTTGGGGAGCAGACGTACCCAACGGTCTTCATAGCGGGCCGAGTCGTTATGTCCCAGAGAAACCTGCCGTTCGAAACGCTTGCCGTCCAGCGCGGGCAGCACGCCCAGCTTGACCAGAAGCTGGAAGCCGTTGCAGATGCCCAGCACAAGTTTGCCGTCGTCCAGAAATTTTTCCAGGCTGCGCAACAGCGGCGTTCCCGTGGCGTCTTTCATATACCGCCAACGCATACCGGCCGCGTGGGCCGCCCCAAGATCGTCCCCGTCCAGAAATCCGCCGGGAAAAATGAGGAAGTGATAATCATCCAGACGGACCCCGGCGGTCACGAGGTCGGAAAAATGAACCACATCCGCCCGGTCGGCTCCGGCCAGGCGCGCGGTATGCGCCGTTTCCAGGTGGGAATTGGTGCCGTATCCGGTAATGACCAGCGTGTTGACCTTACCCATTGCTGCTCCTTGCCTCCTGCCCGTGGTTTGGACTATTACCTGCCTGTCGGGCAGGAGTATGCCTTTGGCTGCGCCGTTTGACAGGGCTGGTCATCCGGCTGTTTTTCTGAGCGGGCAGTAAGTGTAAATGGACCGCGGCGCGCCGTCAATGGGTGGCCTTGTCTCGACATGGCATGCTATACACCGCTTTTTGCGCCGTTTCCTGTCGTGTTCGATATCTTCAACTTCAATACAAAGGCGGAAGGCCATGAAAACCAAGTTTATATTTGTGACCGGCGGCGTTCTTTCCTCTCTGGGCAAGGGCCTTGCCGCGGCTTCGTTGGGAGCCTTGCTGAAAACGCGGGGGCTTTCCGTCACCATCCAGAAGCTGGACCCCTATATCAATGTGGACCCGGGAACCATGAACCCTTTTCAGCACGGAGAGGTGTTCGTCACCAACGACGGTGCGGAAACAGACCTCGATCTCGGACATTACGAGCGCTATCTGGGCGTGCCCATGTCCCGCAAGAACAATACGACTTCCGGAGCGATATACA
>CASQEL010000293.1 GCA_949427775.1 uncultured Desulfovibrionaceae bacterium | reverse complement strand
GCAACCCGCCGCACCTCCACCGCCCGCGGCCTCTCAGGAATGCGCCTGCACCCGCCGCAACTTCCTCATGGGGGCCGTGGGCATCGGCGCC
Organism: uncultured Desulfovibrionaceae bacterium; assembly: GCA_949427775.1. GTDB lineage: Bacteria > Desulfobacterota > Desulfovibrionia > Desulfovibrionales > Desulfovibrionaceae > CASQEL01. The sequence goes on along the minus strand of CASQEL010000293.1, from coordinate 3,114 downwards.
GTGACCGTGCTGGGGGGCATCATGGGCGTCTCGGCCGTGGCTCCCACCCGGACGGAAACGCCGTCGCAATGGGTGCCCGTGGGACCGCTCAAGGACATCCCGGCGGGAACCATCTCCGAGCGGCGCGTCCGGTACACCCGAACCCAGGCCTTTCACCATGAGCCGGTGGAGACCACGGTCCTGGTGCGCCGGGATGCGGCGGACGAGCTGATCTGCTTCAGCAGTTCCTGCCCGCATCTGGGCTGCGCCGTCAGTTGGGATCCGTTTACCGCCCGTTTCAAATGCGCCTGCCACGGCGGCGCGTTCGACAGGGACGGCAAGGTCGTGGCAGGGCCGCCGCCCAGAGATCTGCCGCGTCTGCCCTGGAAAATCGAAGACGGCATACTCAAGGTCGAGGTGGTATAATGAACATGCTCAAAGATCTCGGATGGGAAACACATCTGCGTCCGTTTCTCTACAAGCGGTTGCCGGACGGCACGGGATGGAGCGCCGTGCTGGGCACCCTGTGCGCGCTGACCTTTCTGATCATGGTGGGCACGGGCATGGTGCTGGCCTTCTACTACGTTCCCTCGCCGGACAAGGCTTGGGACTCGGTCCGCTACATCAGCAATGACGTGCCCGCCGGAAAGCTGCTGCGCGGCCTCCATCACTGGGGGGCCGGGGCCATGGTTCTGCTGGTGTTCCTGCACCAGATGGTCACCTATTTCCACGGTTCCTACATCCGGCCGCGCCAGGCCACCTGGGTCACGGGCGCCTGCCTGTTCCTGGTCACTCTGGGACTGGGCTTCACCGGCTATCTGCTGCCCTGGGACATGAAGGCCTACTGGGCCACCATCGTCGGCGCCAACATCCCCAGCCAGTATCCGCTGGTGGGCGAATCCATCACCCGCTTCATTCTGGGCGGTCCGGACATGTCCGGTTTCACCCTGACCCGCTTCTACTCCATCCATACGCTGGTGCTGCCCGCCCTGCTGCTGTGCTTCATGGCCATGCACATCTATCTGATCCGCCTGCACAACCTGTCGGATCCTCGGGAACGCCTGGCCGGAGAATGCCTGCCGCCCTCCAACGGCAAGCCGTACCGATTCTTCCCGGAGCACATGCACCGCACGGCCATCGCCTTCGGCGTGCTCTTTCTGGCGCTGCTGGTGCTGGCCGCCAAACTTCCCGCGCCCCTGGAGGCCAGGGCCGGAACGTTCATCGCCGACTATCTGCCCCGGCCCGAGTGGTACTACATGTGGGTGTTCCAACTCCTGACCTACTTCACCGGCGTATGGGAAGCCGTAGGCAGTCTGGTTATTCCCGTGGGCGGCGTGCTGCTGATGATCTGCGTGCCGTTCCTGAGCGAAAGCCGCATGAAGGGCATCGTCAACCGTCCGGTTTCCCTGAGCATCGGCCTGACCTTCATCGTCTGCGTGGTGTATCTCACCAGCCAGGCCTATTCCGAGGCCGCCCCGTACAACAAGATCGTGATGACGCCTTCCCGCACGCTCACGGCCCAGGAAAACCGGGGATTGCGTCTCTTTGTGGAACACCAGTGCTCCTATTGCCACAACATCCTGGGCAAGGGCGGGCACCGGACAGGCCCGGACATGTCCAACATGCGGGCCAAGCACCGCACGCCCGACTATTTGGCCGACTACATCAAGGCTCCCGCGTCCAAGATGGCTTCCACAACCATGCCGGCCTACGACATGAAGGATACGGAATTGAAGGACATCGCCGCGTTCCTGCTCTCCCTGGACTTCAGGGGCGACGTGAAGGCCGTGCCTGTGAGCACAGAAACCATCCTCAACGCATCTGCGGCGCGGCCATAGACGCGGCAGGCAACAGACAAGCGACGGTGTCGCCGCCGGAACGGCGGTTGGAGCGACATCCCAACAGGAGCAGTCATATGTCATCATTCGATTACAGCATCGTGGAAGAGGCCGCCAAGCAGACCTACATCAAGGCGCTGTGCGATCTGCCGCCCGACGTGCGCACGGCGTTGCGCCGGGCGTACGACCGGGAAACCGTGCCCACGGCCCGCGCCATCTTCGAGGCCATGTTCAAGGCCATCGAAATCGCCGACACCAAAAAAACATTGATCTGTCAGGACACGGGATTGCCCATCTACAAGGTCAAGGTGGGCTCCCGCTTTCCCTGGAACGGGGCGGCCATCAAGGCACGTCTCTCGGAAGGCGCCCGGCGGGCCACGCAGGAGTTTCCCTTCCGCAGCAGCTCCACCCACACCATCACCCGCGTCAACCCCCAGACCTCGGTGGGACCGGGCCTGCCCGTCATCCACTGGGACTTCGTCGAAGACAGCGACGTGCTGGACGTGCTGATGATTCCCAAGGGGTCCGGATCGGAGAACATGAGCAAAATGCACATGTTCTACCCGCAGCACGGCATCAAGGCGGTCAAGAAATTCATTCTGGACACGGTGGTAGAGAGCGCGGCCAACCCCTGCCCTCCGGGCATCATCGGCGTGGGGCTGGGGGGCACCTCCGATCTGGTGACGCGCCTGGCCAAGGACGCCATCTGCCGCCCCGTGGGGCAGCGGCATCCCGATCCCCTGATCGCGGCAATGGAAGAAGAACTGGAGGAGGCCATCAACGCTACCGGCCGCGGCCCCATGGGCCTGGGCGGGGACGTGTCCTGCCTGGCCGTGCACATCGAGTACGCCTACACGCACATCACGCAAAACCCGGTGGCCGTGAACACCCAATGCTGGCCCGCCCGGCGAGCGCGCGCGGTCATCTCTCCGGACGGCTCGGTCGCCTACGGCTATTAGCACCCTTTTTCAGGAGAACGTCATGAGCACCACACACCATCTCACCTCGCCGTTTTCCGAGGCGGCGATCCGCGCTCTGCACGCGGGCGACCTCGTCTACTTTGACGGCCCGCTGTTCGGCATCCGGGATCTGACCCAGATATACATTTTCGATCAGGGACACGAACCCCCCGTGAGCCTGGAGGGCATGCCCTGCATCCACACCGCGCCCAGCCTGCGCAAGAACGGCGACACCTGGGAAAAAATCTGCGTCGGCACCACTACCAGCACCCGTATGGATCGCTTCACGCCCGGCCTCATCGGCACCTACGGCGTCCGCGCCGTCATCGGCAAGGGCG
>CASQEL010000292.1 GCA_949427775.1 uncultured Desulfovibrionaceae bacterium | reverse complement strand
GCCACGAGGTGGGCACCCACTCCGACGAGCACACCCTGCTAACTCGTTTTTCCGGTCCGGAAGCCCTCAAGGCGGATCTGGTCCGCTCTCTGGAGAGCGTCGAAGCGGCGGCGGGTGTGCGTCCGCGTGGCTTCCGCGCGCCCAAGTGGAGCGTGCTGCCGGAAAACGTGGAGCTTGTGCTGGGCGTGCTGGCCGATCTGGGACTGGAGTACGACAGCAGCTTTTTCCCCGGCCATTTTTCCGGAGCCGTGGCCCGGCGGCCGCATCGCGTCCGGGCGGGCGGGGCTGAACTGTGCGAGATTCCGGCCACGGCCCTGCATCTGGGACCGCTGACCCTGCCCGTGGGCGGCGCATATTTCCGGGCGCTGCCCCTGGCCGCCGCGCGGGCCATGTTCGAGCAGTGCGAAGACCGATGCCTGCCGGGGGTTTTTTACGCTCATCCGTATGATCTGAATCCTGCCTGCCACTGCCCGGCGGGTACCCCGTGGAAACTGCGCCTCATGCGCCGGGTGGGGGTGCGGGGCGCGTTGGCCAAACTGGAAGTTTTGCTGCGGGAGCGGCGCATGACCCGGATCGACGCCTGGCTGGAAGGACGACGTGCCTCACTGCCCTGGGGAGAATCCCATGCGGCGCGCTGAGGCTGCTGCTGTCCGCGTATGCTTCCGGAGCGGAACCGGTTGCCGGACAGCGGGTGCGATCGTCGCGGGTCGACGCACTGTCCCCGACCCGCGTCCATATTCCCGCCGCCGACGTGGTGACGCGGCATGCGCCCCGGTCCGCACGGCGCTGTCGATGCTGCCGGTCGCCGTGGTCCTGTGGGTGCTGTTGGCCGCCGTTTCGGCCCACGGCGGGGAATCGGCCGCCCCCACGCCCGAAGCCTTCGCGGCGCTGCTGGGCGATGCCCGTCCCACAGTGCGGGTGGAACCGCTGACCGCGTATCCGGACGAGAAGACGTTGCCGAAGTTTCTGTTCGAGCGCCCCGTGGAGCGGTATGTGGTGGAGTACGCCAACGGCTACGCCTTTTCCTCGCTGCTGATCCGCAATACGGGAAAAAATCTGCTGATCTACAATCACGGTCACGATCCGACCTTCAAGGAGGGCTTTTCTCGCGAATTTCTGAAGCGTTACCTGCGATCCGGGGGCAGCCTGCTGCTGACCTGGATGCCCCTGCGCGACCCGCGTTTTCCGCCCGACGCGCCGCCGCTGCGGGTCAGATTTCGGAACACGGAACAGCGGGTGCCGGTGCGCACGACAAGGCATGAGGTGCTGACCCTGTTCGACACCGAAGGGTACCATTTTTTCCGCTATTTTCTGGATCCGATCCTGTTGCCCCTGGGGCGCGTGTCCGGGGACTACGAAAGCATCTCCTACGTGGGCCTGTCCGGTGGGGGCTGGACCGGCCTGATCCTGTCCGCTCTGAACCCGCCTGTGCGCCGCTATGTGCTGGTGGCGGGCTTTCTGCCGGAGGAGGGCCGCGCGAGCAAAGCGGACCTGGGCGACGTGGAGCAGATCACACCCTCGGTATTCCGGCGATTTCCCTATCGGTTTTTTCTGGAACAGCTTGACGCCAAAGGACCGGCGGCATCATGGATCATCTACAATACGGAAGACGATTGCTGCTACAGGGCTGTGGAGCACGAAGCGCTGATCCGGCGCATGGAACGGACCTACGGGAATATTCATTTTGAAATCCGGGATTCCACGACGCACTCGTATTCGCCGGATCGCATTTTGGAACTTGTGGCTCCGGGCGCGCCGGGGTATTCTTGGTGGGAGCGAGTATTCGAGTAGCGAAAACAGGCGATCTCCTGGCGGCATGTTTCACGGCCGATTCCCGGCGTCCGGCTGCGATCGTCTGCAGCGTTCCGGTGTGAAAAACAGGGGATACTCCGGTGTACGGCGGATCCCGCCGCAACCCCATGTTGTCCGTGCCCCGGCGGGGCACGGAACAGGCGTTTTTTCCGGAGTATCAGCGGTTGCGCCATGCCTGTTCGTGACCGCCACACGGCGTTTGTCGGGCCGTTTTCTTGCCACTGCCGGAGAACGCGAGCGCACGAACGTGTTCTTTCGGGCAGGGGGGTGGCCTCCGGCGGCAAGGTTCCGGTACTGATTCGGGAGGTGTTTTCCACCCGGCTTCTGTCGCCGGACGAAAAAACAGTGCGTCGTGAAAACGCGGAAAACCACGTTTTTCGCGAAAGGCGTTTCTTGCAATCTCCGCGCAATGTGGTCTGCAACACGGCGCGGACATGATGTTTTTCCTCCCGAACCGATATTTCGTCACCGCTTCCTTTTCGATACTAAAGTATCGGATTTATGTCAAGGCATTGTGTACCCTGAAAGGATGAAAAACTATCCTAATCTGTTAGAAGCCTTGGCGATTGCGCTTGAAGCAATACGGAAGGAACGAAAGATGACAAAGCTGGCGGTGGCGAGCGACGCGGAATTGCAGGACTGCTATGTCAGAGGAATAACGAAGGCGAAAAGAAATCCGACGATCATCGCGATATATGCCATCTGCGACGCCCTGAAGGTGTCGCCTGTCGAATTTTTTCAGCGTGTGGAAGAGGAAAGAATACGACTGCAAAGGACCGGAGAGGAATAAACGCCGCGAGTGCGGGCCAATACTCAAGAACGGCGGACGAAGCTTATCCCCCCGTCACGCATGGGGTGTTTTCGGGAAAAGCGATCACATGAAGGTATATTCCATGCAGAAACTTTCTGTCGTCGTCCCCATGTACAATGAAGCGGACAACATAGACGATTTTTTCGCCTCGGCCACGCCGGTGCTGGAGGATATCCGCCTGCGATACGGTCTGGAGTGGGAGATCGTGGCGGTGGACGACGGCTCTACGGACGACACGGAACGCAGGCTGGCGGATCTGGCTGCGGCCGACGCGCGGATCAGGGTACTGGTGTTTTCCCGTAATTTCGGCAAGGAGGCGGCCATGACTGCCGGGCTGGAACATGCCTGTGGCGACGCCGTAATCCTGATCGACGCCGACCTCCAGCACCCGCCCCGACTTATGGAGGAGATGACGCGGTGCTGGCGGGATGGCGCGGATGTGGTGGTGGGTGTGCGCCCGGATCGGGAGCTTGACGCGCCGCTCAAGCGCGTTACCGGCGCGCTGTTCTACCGGGTTTTCAACCTGCTGTGCACGCCGCGCATCATAGCCAACGCCGGAGATTTCCGGCTGATGGACCGGCGCGTGG
>CASQEL010000291.1 GCA_949427775.1 uncultured Desulfovibrionaceae bacterium | reverse complement strand
GATGTCCGGCGCGGAACCGTGGATGGGCTCGAACAGCCCCGGCGCGGCGGAACCCAGCGAGGCCGAGGGCAGCATGCCCAGGGAACCGGTCAGCACGGACGCCTCGTCGGACAGGATGTCGCCGAAAATGTTGCCGGTAAGGATGACGTCGAACTGGGAAGGATCGCGCACCAACTGCATGGCGGCGTTGTCGACGTACAGATGGCTCAGTTCCACGTCGGGATAGTCCTGAGCCACTTCGGAAACCACATCCTTCCACAGACGGGACACGTCCAGCACGTTGGACTTTTCCACGGAACAGACCCGGCGCGAACGCTTGCGGGAAAGTTCAAACGCCACCTTGGCGATACGGCGGATCTCGCTTTCCGAATATATCATGGTGTTGAAGCCCACCCGTTCGCCGTTGCGGGTTTCGATGCCCCGCGGTTCGCCGAAATAGACGTCGCCCGTCAGTTCCCGCACCACGATCAGGTCCAGCCCCCGGGCCGCGATGTCCGGACGCAGCAGGCATGCGCCCGCCAACTCGGGAAACAGGGTGGCCGGGCGCAGATTGGCGAACAGGTTCAATTCCTTGCGGATGCCCAGCAGCCCTTTTTCCGGACGGCTCCTGTTGTCCAGGTTGTCCCACTTGGGGCCGCCCACCGCGCCCAGGAACACGGCGTCGGCATTCCTGCAGACGGCCACGGTGTCCGACGGCAACGGGGAGCCGGTAGCGTCGATGGCCGCGCCGCCGATAAGGGCCTCCTCAAAGTCGAAAGAATGCCCGAACTTTTGGCCGACCTTGTTCAGCACCTTGACGGCCTCGGCCACGATTTCCGGTCCGATGCCGTCACCGGGCAGAAGACATATTTTCTTACGCATGCGCAACTCCTTCTTGCGTATCGCCTGTTCGCGTCCGGCGTCCGGCGGTCCAGGCATTGTTCGTCGGGTCCGCGCGCCGCCTTTTCCGGCGGCGCTGCCCGCATTCCGGGGATACCCCGCGTCCCGGAATCTCCGCTCCGACCGACGGTGCGGAGATTTCGGCCTTCAGTCCTGCTTCACGCCCAGGCGTTCCTTCACATACGGCACCAGCCCGCCCTTGGACAGCAATGCGGCCATGGTATCGGGCAACGGAGGATAGGAAATCTCCACGCCGGAGGTCACATCTCTGATGGTCCCGGCCTTGGCGTCCACTTCCAGAATATCACCATCACGCAGTTTGTCCACGTCATCCCCGATCTCAATGAGCAGCAGTCCCATATTGAAGGAATTGCGATAGAAGATGCGCGCAAAGCTGTGGGCGATGACCACGCCCATGCCCGCGCCGAGAATGGCGATGGGGGCATGTTCGCGCGAGGAGCCGCAACCGAAGTTGCGCCCGGCCACCATGATGTCGCCCTTGGCGACGCGCTTCACCCAGTCGGGCTCCAGACCGGCCATGCAGTTCTCGCCCAGCTTGACCGGGTCCGTAGTCACCAGAAAACGCGCCGGAATGATGGCGTCCGTATCAATATGCTCACCGACCTTGTGAGCCGTTCCCTTGAATTTCATATATTCTCCTCATTAGAGCGGATGCGCTTTGCCGTTGTGTCCGGTTTCAGCCGACCCCGCTCTCGATCTGCGGCGGGAATGCGGTCCCGCCGTGCTTTCAGGCGCGGGCGTCAGTTCCCGCCGTCGCCGGAACAGTCCGCATGTTCTTCCCCGCGGGGCTGTCCCGGAAAGCCTGTCCCGCGTACTATTGCCGCCCGGCGGCGGAACATGCGCGTCCGGCAAGGATGTCGGGGCGCGGATTTCCCCTGCAAATCCGCGGGAGCGGTCGGCGCTTTTCGCCTCGAACCGCTCCGCCGCGCGGCCTACAGTTGATCCGGCCCCGCGATCACGCCCGCAACGGCGCTGGCTGCCGCCACCACGGGGCTTGCAAGATATACTTCGGACTCCAGGCTGCCCATGCGGCCGCGGAAGTTGCGGTTGGTGGTGGCCACGGCGCGTTCGCCGTCGCCGAGAATCCCCATGTGGCCGCCCAGGCACGGACCGCAGGTGGGCGGTCCCACAATGCATCCGGCGTCGGTAAAGATTTCGAACAGTCCTTCCTTCATGGCCTGCTTCCATACGGCGGGCGTGGCGGGCAACACGATGCAGCGGACCCCGGGGGCCACTTTGCGCCCCTTGAGCACGACAGCGGCGTCACGCATGTCGGAAATACGGCCGTTGGTGCAGGAACCGATGATCACCTGCTGAATGGGCAGGTTCCCCACCTGCGAGACGGGCTTGACGTTTTCCGGCAGGTGCGGGCAGGCCACCACGGGCTCGCGGCCGGTGACGTCGAAACAGACCTCCCGCTCGTATTCCGCGCCGGAATCGGCCTTGAGATCTTCCGTCAGGCCGGGGCGGCCGTGCTCCGCGCAATAGGCGCGCGTGACCGCGTCCACGCCGAACAGGCCGACCTTGCCGCCCGCTTCGATGGCCATGTTGGCCATGGTCAGGCGGCCTTCCACATCCAGCGCGTCGATGACCGGTCCGTCAAATTCCAGGGCCCGGTACAGCGCGCCGTCCACGCCGATCTCGCCGATGAGCATGAGGATCAGATCCTTGGCCCGCAGCCATTGCGGCATGACGCCGGTGTAGCGCACCCGGATGGTCGGCGGCACCTTGAACCAGATGTCGCCCAGGGCCATGGCCGAGGCCACGTCCGTGGAACCCAGGCCCGTGGCAAAAGCGCCCAGGCCGCCGTAGGTGCAGGTATGGCTGTCCGCGCCCACCACGATGTCGCCGGGGCCCACAAGACCCAGCTCGGGCAACAGGGCGTGTTCCACGCCGCAATTGCCGCCCTCGTAGTAGTGGGTGAGCCCCTGTTCCTCGGCGAATTTGCGGCAGACCAGCACCTGATTGGCCGAGTCGATGTCCTTCTGCGGCGTGAAGTGGTCCATGACAAAGGCGACCTTGTCCTTGTCGAAGACCCTGGCGGCTCCCATGGCCCGGAAGGATTTCACGGCCAGGGGGGCCGTGATGTCGTTGGCAAGCACCATGGACACGCGGCAGCGCACGATCTGGCCGGGGCGTCCTACGGTTTCCTCCGTATGGGCCTGCAAAATCTTTTGGGCAAGCGTTTTCGGCATATGTCTCTCTCCTTTGCAATATGGAAATGTCCCTGAAGCGGGAGCGGCGGCGTTTCGCGGACGGCATTTTACCAAGGGCCGCCCCTGGAGCATTCTCGAATGAAACTCTCCGGTTTCATTCAATCTCGCTGCCGTCATTTCG
>CASQEL010000290.1 GCA_949427775.1 uncultured Desulfovibrionaceae bacterium | reverse complement strand
TCTGGCGTTCACAAACGCAGACAACAAACGTCTCAATAATGCCGTGGAAACCTTGCGCACGCTGGATTTGGAAGGCGTGTGCTGCGTGAAGTTCCGCATCTGCCTCTGCACTTGGGCCTGTGTGCGGGAAAGCGAACAGGAGGCGCATCTTCTGCTCAGGCGGCGCGTGGCGGAACTTTCCAAGGCGGTTCAGGGCTGGGGAACATGCGATGTGACGGAAGCTCTTGGCGATCCGCTGCTCGGTTTTACCGCGACCCTGCCCGGCCTGATGCCGTCCAGTCCGGCTCCAATCACAGCCGCGCCGCTTCAGGACGCCATCGGCATGTGGCCGTTACGCTCGGCCTCGCCGTGGCGGGAAGGCAGTCTGCTATTCCGAACACAAGATGGCAAAATCATGCCGTTCGCGCCTAATTCTTCCGAACAGGCGGCATGGATCGACCTCGGCGTTGCACCGATGGGCGGAGGGAAGTCTGTTTTCCTCAACGCCATGAACTTCGCCTTTGTCACACAGGCCGGGCTGTCTCGTCTGCCCTGGCTGTCCATTGTAGATGTGGGGCCGTCGTCTTCCGGCCTGATCACGCTTCTGCAAGAAAATCTACCCGAAGGCAAAAAACACCTTGCGGCTTATCACCGGCTCAGGATGACACCAGAGTATGCCGTCAATCCCTTTGACACGCCGCTTGGCAATCGGAAACCGCTACCCTCGCACAAGGCGTTTCTGGTCAATCTGCTGTCACTTCTGGCCACGCCACTGGACGCTACCGCTCCTGCTGACGGTGTGCCGGGCCTGATAGGCCGGGCTATTGACCTTGCCTATGAGGAACTCTCTGACGGCAATCATCCCCGGCTCTATCAGCCCAACGTCCTGCCGGAACTGCATGAACTTCTTGTTCATGAAGGCATTCGTCTGGATGCTTCCACAAAATGGTGGGAAGTGGTGGATTGGCTCTTTGAGCGCGGGCATGTGCATGAAGCATTGCAGGCGCAACGCTATGCCGTGCCGCTGCTGGCCGATGTGGGGGCGCAAATCCGACAGAACAAGGGTATCCAGAATACCTACAACGAATACACCATCACCAATGTATGGCGGGCCATGATGGACGCCATTGAGGCGTATGTCATTCTGAAAGAACCCACGCGCTTCGATCTGGGCGATGCGCAGATTGTCAGTCTTGATCTGGACGAAGTGGCCCCGCGCGGCGGTTCCACAGCGGACAGACAGTCGGCGGTCATGTACATGCTGGCGCGTCATGTTCTTGGTTCGCGCTTCTTTTTGATGCCCGCCGATGTGCAGCTCATGCCCGCACGTTATCGGGACTATCACGCCAGACGCATTGAAGCGATACGGGAAGACCCCAAAAGATTGTGCTATGAAAACTCCCATCGTAAGATTTTCACGTCTATTTTAGTTTTATTATATTTAAAAAATTGAATATATTTTTTGATATGGACTTTCATGGATTTTTTTGGACACATGGACACCCCGGATTATTCGGGGTAACAATCGGGGTAAATTATTCTCGAAACGGAGGATTACCCCATATGCCACTGACCGACACAGCCTTGAGAAATGCAAAGCCGGGAGAAAAACAAATCAAGTTATTTGACGGGCATGGACTGTTTTTGCTGATTGCTCCCAGCGGAACGAAAGCATGGCGGCTCAAGTACAGTTTTCAGGGAAGGGAAAAGCTGATTTCTCTGGGACTGTACCCGACCGTATCACTGAAAGAAGCGCGGGAACGCGCCGCGACAGCCAGAAAGGACATTGCCAACGGCATTGACCCTTCCGAAAAGCGGAAACTTGAAAAAGCGGCCTGTCAAAACAGCTTTGAGGCCGTCGCCCTTGAGTGGCACGAGCAGAACAGGCACAAATGGAGCGAAATGTATGCAAAAACCATCATGCATCGGATGAAGCGCAATCTTTTTCCGCAGATCGGTTCAAAACCCGTTCATCTTGTGTCCGCTCCCGAACTGTTGGCCCTTTTACGAAAAATTGAGGCAAGGGGAGCCAAAGACATACCCCATATTGTGCGTTCCATCAGCTCAAGTGTGTTCAGGTACGCCATTGCCACCGGACGGGCGGAACGCGACCCGGCGGCTGACCTCAAGGGGGCGCTGGCCCCGCGCGTCAGAAGGAACCTTCCCTCGCAGACAACGCCCGAAGCCGTGGGGCATCTGATGGTCGCCATCGACAACTATCCCGGCACCTTTGTCGTCAGGAGCGCCCTCCAGCTTATGGCGTTGACCTTTTGCCGGACAGGAGAACTGAGAAACGCCGAGTGGCGGGAAATCGACTTTGAGGACGGACTGTGGCGAATCCCCGCCGAGCGGATGAAAATGTCGCGTGACCATCTTGTCCCCCTCAGCAGGCAGTCTGTTGCCTTCTTGCGAAAATTGCAGGCGTATTCCGGCAAGGATGTTTATGTCTTCCCCAATTACAAGACGGAAAAAAGAAGCATGAGCAAAAGCGCCCTGCTTGGCGCAATCCGCAGGCTTGGCTTTGAAACCGACGAGATGTGTCCGCATGGCTTCAGGTCTATGGCTTCCACCATGCTTAATGAACTTGGATATAACGGAGACTGGATAGAGAGGCAGCTTGCCCATGTACCGCGAAACATCATTCGTGGGATATACAACAGGGCGGAATATCTTCCTGAACGCCGGAAGATGATGCAGGATTGGGCCGATTTTTTGGACGAATTACGAAGGAAAACCAGAGAACAACAGTCGCTTGACTGTCCATAAGGAGTAACCATGTTCCCGGAAAACAGCAATGAACATTTTCTGCGTCTGCCGCAGGTTTTAACAATTATCCCCATCAGCAAAAGCGCGTGGTGGCAGGGCTGCAAGGACGGACGTTATCCCAAGCCCATAAAGCTGGGGCCGCGAACAACCGTCTGGCGGTCAGAGGATATTGCCACCCTTGTCAGGCGTCTTTCCAGCCAAAACGGAACGGAGAATCCAACCGAAGCGCATAACTGAAACGAGCACTTCATCCAACCCATTCCCAAAAACGGCGCGGCCAGAGCATAAACTGTGGTCGCGCCGTTTTCTTTTTGCCTCATTTCACGCACGAGTTTTTGATGTACCCTTTCCCGTGTGCTGCGGCCGGGGCTATGTCTTTTCCCACATCGCGTCATTATAGTCTGTACAGGGATGCGTGCCCAAAGCGGAGGCACGGTACGACCGATGACCAGCCTGTATGAAAAAATGCCGTGCCAGTGTGCGAGGAGGGTTTTTCTCTACAAG